>NZ_PDZE01000006.1:0-222088 GCF_002743415.1 Sporosarcina sp. P3 | reverse complement strand
ACATACTACAATCATCATCGTGCTCAGTGGAATTTAAAAAAGCTGCCGCCTGCAAAATACAGACAACAGCTTCAACTAATAGCCTAGACTTTTTTATCATTGTCCTTTACAAAGGGTACACTTCAATTATGGCTTTTTGCTTTTTTTATAATAAGAAGTAAAAAAGTAAATAAATAACACTGCACACGGTTCTAATGGCCTATTTTTATGGTATACTATTACTAGATGTTTTGACGAGTGAAATCATGAAGGAGTGCCATGAAGTGGATAAAAATTTTCGTTTAAAGTTAACTGGCATCCTGATTTCATTCACGTTGCTATTGTCTTTGATTATTGTTGTGGCAGACTATATTCGACTGAAAAAGAATGTAGAGACAGGTTTAGAAATACAAATTCAAATGGCGGAAGATGAGATTATAACGAGCCTGGCTACGGTCGATAAAGTATATAATTTACTAGATATAGAACGCGCAGAAAGCATGAAAGAATACTCACAAACTTTACTAAAGAAATACGAGAAACAACCTGACTTCTCAAAATGGGATTTTCAATCATTGAAAACGCAAAGTGGTATGGACGTCTTTATTATAGATAGAAATAACGAAGTGATCGCAAGTAGTTATACACCGGATATTGGATTAAACTTTAATGAATGTTGCCCAAAGTTCAGTTCTTTATTAACGGAACGAAGGAAACTTGGGATATTCTCTCACGATGCACTTGATATTCACCAAGAAACAGGTGAATTTAAGAAATTCAGCTATATGCCAACACTGGATAAGGATTACATAATCGAGTTAGGCTATTTCTTGGAAGATAAATTGGTCTTTCAGGAATTCAATTTTTTAGATACGATGAATAGATTAGAAAATGAAAATGAACAAATTAAGTCGATAAATGTCTATAATTATTTAGGGTTGTTGTTGGGTGAGCGGGGAGTAGGCAAAGAAGACAAAATCAATGCTTCTAGAAGAGCGGTCTTTAAGGCATCCTACAAAGATTTCGAAATAAAAGAAACGACTGTAAAAGAAGATGGTACACTCATAACCTATAGATATATTCCGTATAAAGCGGATACAGTACCTGGACTATCGATGAATAGAGTGGTCGAAATTGCATATCATGATGTTCCTTTCTCAAGTGTTCTCACTTCGTACCGAAATCAATTTCTTTTCCAAACGGTAGCCATCTCTTTTATCACCGTGATCATGTCTATTATTTTAGCCAAAATGATCGCAAGACCTGTTTACCTGGCATTCCATGATGTGTTGACAGGATTAAAAAACAGGGCGGCTTTTGAAGATGCTGCGGTGAAATGGCTTCACCAAAAAAGAGGTCCATTACAGTTGATGATTATTGATTTAGATAATTTTAAAACTGTAAACGATTCTTTGGGTCACGGAGAGGGCGATAAAATACTAGTCCAAGCGGCTAAAATTATTGATCATGAAAGCGGGAAAGATCATTTGGCTGCTCGAATCGGTGGTGATGAATTTGTAGTTTTATTCTCACATATGACCGAGGAACAAGTTATAGAGCGGGCGAACAGTATGCTTGAAAAAATGAGAGAATCGTTCAGCTATTTGGAAGAGGACCATATTCATTTATCTGTAAGTATTGGAATTGCAACAGCTGAAAAGAAGGATACCATGCATACGCTTTCTCATAAAGCGGACTTAGCTTTGTATGACTCAAAGAAAAAAGGCAAAGATCAATATTCTATATATCATTCGGTTGAATCATAAAAAGGATGTACAGAACGTCATTAACATGACATTCTGCACATCCTTTTGTATGCCTTATATTAAAAAATCTTATGATCAACAAGCCATTGACTAATGAAATCCATGATCGATTCAACAGTCCCATCTTCAAATGGCGATCTCAAATTGGCCGTTGCAACGAGCTCTAAAAATGATTGACTTCCACCCAATTGACACAGTGCCAAATAATCTGTCCATGCATCTTCAAAGTCGTTTAATGAGCGTTGCCAAAACTGGAGAGCACAGATTTGTGCTAAAGCATAATCAATATAATAAAACGGTACTTCATAGATATGACCTTGTCTCTGCCAAAAACCGCCTTGTTCCAAATAAGGATGTCCGTCATAATCCCGGCTAGGTAAATAGATGTTCTCAAGATCTTTCCATACGGCTTTACGTTCACTTGGAGTCATTTCAGGCTGGTCATAGATGCGTTGTTGAAACTCGTCGACTGCCACTCCATAAGGTAAAAACAGTACACTCTCAAGTAAGTGTGCATAGCGATATCGTTCTGCCTCGTTACCAAAGAAGCGATCCATCCAAAACCAAGTAAAGAACTCCATACTCATAGAGTGAATTTCCGCCGCTTCAGTCGTTGGCCAAATATATTCAGGGATCCCAATTGAACGACTAGAATACACTTGGAAAGCATGGCCTGCCTCATGTGTCAAAACATCAATATCACTTGAAGTTCCATTGAAATTAGAGAAAATAAACGGTGAATCGTAATTGTCTATGAATGTACAATAACCGCCTGCTTCCTTGCCTTTTTTCGCCACCAAATCCAATAAGTTTTTACGTTTCATATAATCAAAAAAACGTCCGGTTTCACGCGACAACTCTTGATACATTTTTTGGCCATTTTCCAAAATCCATTCAGGAGAACCTGTAGGTTGAGGATTACCCTCTGCATAATGTAATGGTTCATCATAAAATTTCATTTGCGAGATGCCTATTCTACGACTTTGCATTCCTCGAATCTTCCCTGCTAGAGGCACCACATGCGTACGAATCTGATGACGGAAGTTTTCCATCATAGGTGCATCATAGCCGATCCGGTCCATACGTATGTATCCCAGTTCTGTAAAGCTTTTAAACCCAAGTGTCGTAGCGATTTCATGACGTACTGCAACAAGACGATCAAAAATTCTATCGAAATCCTCTTCATGCGAAGCGAAAAAATCAGCAGTGGCATTCATTGCATCTTTTCTAACGGAACGATCGAGTGACTCCTTAAATGGTCCAAGTTGTGCCAAAGTCAGCATTTCGCCTTGGAACTCGATTTGTGCTGAGGCGACGAGCTGTGCGTACTCGGAAATAAGTTTATTCTCTTGCTGTAAAAGTGGTAAGACTTCGTCGGAATAAGATTGGACGGCATTCTCTGCAAGTTTAAATAGCTGAGGGCCCCATCTGTCTTCCAATTGAGCTCGAAAAGGCGTCGAGATAACAGCTTGGTAGTAATCGCTTTGCAAAGCTTGGAATTGAGGTCCAATTTCATCAAAATACTCTCGTTCCTCTTGATAGAAGGGGTCATTCGTATCAATCGAAGAGCGGATATACATAATGTTTTCCTCTGTACTGTAATCACTCGTCAACATGTTGATATGCTCAATAATTTGGGCTTGCTCCTCGAATGAGTTTGCTTGCTTAAACTGTCCAAGTGCAGCCTGGAATTCTATTTTTAGCTTATCGATATCCGGGCGAGTATACTCATAATCTTCAAAAGTCAGCATTGTACTCCTCCTAGTTCGTATGTATTGGGCTATCCCCTCATTTTCTAGCAACCAGTAATAAAAAGCAAATAATTTATTAGTAATGACGTTCATAAATTGCCACATACTTATAAAATGATGTAGGATAGAGAGAGTAAACTCTAAGTGAGCGGGAAGAAGGAGAAATTGAATGCAAATAATCAATCATACAGTACAAGAACTGGTCGATCCGACAGGTATTATCGATGGTCAGCGCTACGAATTCCTATTGACAGTTAAGTTTGATGAAGAAGATGAACTGTTCAATGAAGAGGGTACTGGCTTACGTATGTTATATTCTGCGAAGGATGGCCAGCGAAAGATGTTAACCTACCAATTTTATGAATTGGCAACGGAAAGTCCATTTGACGTTGAATGGGACGAAGAAGAACAAACGTCAGCAGAGCAATACTGCATGGAACATTTTCCTGAGATCTGAATACAAAATAGATGTTATTCTCTTTAGAATAGGGGATAATAGACTAGAGAAACACAAGTGGTACACCCAAAGCATTTCATCAAAGAATTAAATATAGGAGTGTTTTAAATGAATCATGAAATAGTGGATATTACGATTATCGGCGGAGGTCCAACTGGATTATTTTCTTCGTTCTATGCAGGCATGCGTGAAATGTCTGTTAAAATTATCGATAGTTTGCCGCAGCTTGGTGGCCAATTGATCGAGCTATATCCAGATAAATATATTTATGATGTTGGCGGATTCCCTAAAATTTTGGCAAAAGATTTAGTGGCAAACTTAGTAACACAAGCGCACTATGCAAAACCTGAAATTTGTTTAGGGGAAGCGGCAATGTCCATCGAAAAGAAGGACGATCACTTTGTTTTAACGACGGATAAAGGTCAGCATTTGACACGTACTATTTTATTGACTGCAGGAATCGGTGCTTTTCAACCACGTAAAATTGGATTGAAGGAAGAACCTACTTTTGAAGGCAAAACATTACACTATGGTATAAAAGACTTGTCTATGTTTAAAGATCAAAACATTTGTGTGTGTGGTGGGGGAGACTCTGCACTGGACTGGGCATTGATGCTTGAAGATATCGCAAGCCAAGTTACACTAGTTCACCGTAGAGAACGTTTCACTGCGCATGAAACCAGTGTGAATCAACTTCGCGAATCTAGTGTCAATATTTTAACTTCGCATGCTGTCAGTGAATTACAGGGTGACGGAGACACATTGGATAAAGTGATATTGAAAGAAAAAGATGGTAGCGTGAAAGAACTTGAATTCGATCATGTTGTAGTGAACTACGGCAATATTTCTTCACTCGGCCCATTGAAAGACTGGGGCTTAGATATGGAGCGTAATTCTATTGTAGTCAACTCTCGTATGGAAACGAATATCGAAGGCATTTATGCAGCTGGTGATGTCACAACATACGACGGCAAAGTGAAATTGATTGCGGTAGGTATGGGCGAAGCACCGGTTGCCATCAGCCACGCGAAAGCGTTCCTAGATCCGAAAGCTAAAGTGCAGCCATTGCACAGTACGAGCATATTCGGTTAATAGAATACTATGCACCTTGTATGGAGAGTTTTTTCACTGTACAAGGTGTTTTATGTACGTAATATAAAAGGCTATCTCAAGAGAAATCTCGAGATAGCCTTTTTCATTGAAAACCAATTATCGCTTTGTTGTTTCATAATCAGCGACTTTGACTAGTTGCTTACCTAAATTTGTTCCATCGAATAAACCAAGAAATGCATGTGGAATATGGTCGAAGCCTTCTACAATTGTTTCTTCATACTTCAATTGGCCTTCTGATAGCCATTTACCTAAATCAGCAGATGCAGTAGCGAAGTCTGTTGCATAATCTCCTACAGTAAAGCCTTTCATCAACGCGCTCGTTTTGATCATCGTAGATTGAAGACGAGGCCCTATATCTTGCTCTTCTTTATTGTAAGATGAAATAGCGCCACATAGTGCAATTCGTGCGTGTTTATTGAGTAATGTAAAGACAGCATCCGTCACTTCACCACCGACATTGTCGAAATAGACATCTACACCGTCAGCTGCAGCTGTAGCTAAGTCTTCTTTAAAGCTATCCAGTTTATAATTGACTGCCTCGTCAAAGCCGAGTTCATTTTTTACGTACTCGATCTTCTCTTGTGAACCTGCAATTCCAATTACTTTGGCACCTTTCATTTTAGCGATTTGGCCCACTACTGAACCAACTGCCCCAGCAGCACCGGAAACGACGACTGTTTCTCCTTCTTGAGGTTTACCGATATCGAGTAACCCGAAGTATGCAGTGAGGCCTGTCATGCCGAGGATACCTAAATGTGTAGTAATTGGTGCGATATGTGGATCAATTTTACGTACTTCTTGCTCAGCAGCTGCCGTATATTCTGCCCAATTCAAGTTCCCTACAACAAAATCTCCGGGTTTGAATGAATCAGAAGTAGATTTTGTGACCTCACCCACAACTCCACCGGTAATCACTTCATTCAGTTTAAATGGGGGAATATAAGATTTTGCATCTATCATTCTTCCTCGCATGTAGGGATCAACCGATACATATAGCGTGCGAACAAGAACTTGATCGTCTTGTAGTTCAGGCATCGGTTTTTCCACAAAATCGAACGTTTCCATAGTAGGCAAGCCTTTCGGTCGGTTAGCTAAATGAATTTCTCTGTACATCTCTTGTGTCATACAAACTCCTCCTATTTTTACATCATATTTATATACAAACTTACTAATAGTAAGCTTAAGTTTAAGGGTACTAGCATGCAGTATTAATGTCAATTAATTGCGTTGATGAGAAGTAGACGCTCTTGATAGAAATAAAAAAGCCAGCTTCCTATAAAAGGAAGCTGACCGTTTGTGTTTTAAGAAATTGTTTCGCTTGCACGTGAAGCTTCAATTTTCGCCATTCGTGCGTCGTATTCATCCACTGTCATGTCATGTTCCACAAAATAACGATTACGAGGATGTGTACGGCAATCGTCTGAACAACTGCGCATATAGAAATGTTCATTTTCTTCTGAACATAGAATTTTCGCATTGCACTCAGGATTTGCACAGTTTACATAGCGCTCACAAGGTGTGCCGTCAAAATGATCGCGTCCTACGATGACATGCTCTACTTGGTTGATTAGAACTGCGATCCGCTCATCAAATACGTAGCATTGACCGTCCCATAACTGTCCTTTTGCTTTAGGGTCTTTACCGTAAGAAACAATACCGCCGTGCAAATGCGCTACATCTTCAAAACCTTCGCGTTTCAACCAGCCAGTGAACTTCTCACAACGAATTCCACCCGTACAATACGCAAGAATTTTCTTACCTTCAAGCTGTTCTTTATTTTCAATTACCCATTCTGGAAGATCACGGAAGTTTTCAATATCCGGGCGAATCGCACCACGGAAATGACCTAGGTCATACTCATAATCATTACGAGCATCTAATACAACGGTGTTTTCATCTTGCATTTGCTGTAAGAACTCTTCAGGTTCTAAATATTCACCTGTAAGTTCTAACGGATTCACATCTTCAGGTAAGCTAAGATTGACAATCTCCGGACGGAAGCGAACGTGCATTTTTTTGAATGCGTGGCCATCTGTTTCATCAATTTTAAACCATACATCAGCAAAACGTGGATCAGCTTTCATATGTTCCATATACGCGTCTGTTTGTTCAATTGTTCCGGAACAAGTACCATTGATGCCTTCAGCACCTACAAGAATACGCCCTTTTAATCCAGTTTCTTTACAAAATTTCAAGTGTGAAGCCGCAAACTCTTCAGGCTCCTCAATCGTTACATACTTATAAAACAATAATACTCGATAGTCTTTCTTTTCCATATAAATTACCGCCTTCTGTTTGATCTTTGCAATAGACAACAGCCGAGATCGGTGTGTACAAAGGGATCGTGCGTCCCTTGAACCCGAATTTGCAAGAATCGAGCCCTGAATAGTATAGCATAATTTTATTTTCGAGAAAAGGAATCAAAACGGTATTTCACTTAAATGCCTTTTATTAAAGCAAAACGTGATTACACCTGGCTTTGTATCATGACTGATTTGTTGTATACTAAGAGATGGAAATACTTTCATACATATCAGTGGTAAGTGGAGATAGTTGATTGTGAAAAATATAAGTAGCATACAGAATACTTTTGAACGTGAAGGGTATAGTGGACCTGTTGCTAGTAAAATGTAATGTACAATCAATGCTAGGCAGTGTGAAGTAAAGGAGTCTTTTCATGAAAGATACAAATAAAAAACGTCGATCAGTTTGGATCGATCGTGCATTAATTATTACAATCATATCATTGGTATCTATTACGCTACTATTAATTGTAAATGTTATGAAAAATAAAGAAGCTAGCCCTGCTAAACAGGTAACACATGAAGTCATTCCTGCACCGAAACAGGAAGTGTCGGTAGAGTCAAGCACATCTCCTTACCCAGGCATTAAAATGTTGACAGAGAAAACAGATGACTCGCAGTATCCTTTTGTCATTCGTTATCCGGAAACAGAGTACGATCCCTTTAATCAGCAGGTGTTAGACTATGTTGATGAATTGAAAACGACATATGCCGCCCAGCAACAAAAGAAAAACAGAGTGTCCAAGTTAGATGTGTCTTTTGAAACGCTACAGCATCTATCGGGGAATTATTCTTTTGTCATGCAAGCCGTTACGTACTTTGCTGATCAAGATAGTCAAACGGAAATCCAAACATTTCATATCAATCCTGAAACAGGGAACGAGCTAACAATTGAAGATATTGTGGATCATAATCTGGAGAAACTCAAACGGATGGCGAGTGTCGTGCGTGACGAAATACATCATAGTCCTTCTTTAGAAGATGATGTGATTACGAAAAGTGTTTGGCATCCTACTGAGCCGATGTGGATTAACTATCGTAACTTCGCCTTAACAGACGATACACTCAATCTTTATTTTGGTACTGGTGAATTCACCAAAAGGCAAGCTGGACCGGCAACAGTAGAAATCCCGCTACGAAAATTGAATCCATACTTAGCAAAGGAATTCCAAGTAGCAACAGATGATGCTGAAAAGGAAAAAACCATTGCTTTAACGTTTGATGATGGTCCGGATCCAAATTATACGATAAGGATTTTAAAAACACTTGAGAAATACGATGCAAAAGCTACATTCTTTATGCTCGGTAATCGAGTAAATGCCTACCCTGACATTGCCAAGAAAGTAGCCGAAGCGGGTCATGAGATAGGTAATCACTCATGGAATCATCCTTCATTAACAGGTATACCCGATGAAGTTCTTCAAAGTGAGGTAAAAGGTACATCGGATATTATTGAAGCGGTAATTGGGCAGCCGGCAACTGTGTTTAGGCCTCCATACGGTGCGGTAGATGATCGCGTGCGAGAAAGCACAAAATTACCTGTAGTGTTATGGAATGTAGATACTTTGGACTGGGAGCATCATGATCCGGAGCTGTTATTAGAACATATTGTAGAAGATACACGTGCAGGTAGTATAATTTTGATGCATGATATTCATGAATCCACGGCAGAAGGACTGGACGCGGTACTTGAAAATTTGCAGTCTCAAGGCTATAAATTCGTGACTGTATCTGAAATGGATGATTATTAATAGGAAGTTGTTCCATTGTTTTGTTTAACAATGGAACAACTTTTGTTTTGTACAGTCCTATATACATACGGCTGTTCATAAACTGTTCAAATAGCTGTAACATGTAATGAAAAAAATAGTGATGAACTGTAATTAGTGAAACACAGCATGATATACTAAACCGAATGAAATCATTGGAGGAACGACGAGCATGGAATGGAGAAATTTATACCGTGGATTTTTGATGGGCATCAGTGACCTAGTTCCTGGCGTAAGTGGCGGAACGATTGCATTTATATTAGGGGTCTATGATCAGTTGCTTATTTCAATCAGCGGATTTTTTAGTAAAGAGTGGAAGAAACATATTGGATTCCTCGTACCTCTTGGTATCGGAATGGGCGCAACGATCATTCTATTTAGTAAAGTGATCTCGTATTTACTGAAGCATTATCATGAACCTACGCAATACTTCTTTTTAGGGTTAATTGTAGGTGTCATTCCATTTGTTTCTAAGCAAGCTGGATTGAGAAAGAGCTTTAAATTTCATCATATTATTCTCATGTTAGTAGTCGCAGGCGCACTAGCTTCTACTGCTTTTATAAATCCTATTGATCCCATAACGATTACACATCTGACAGTTAAAAATACCATTATTTTATTCTTATCTGGTTGGGCAGGTAGTATGGCGATGCTGTTGCCAGGAGTGAGTGGATCTTTTGTTTTACTATTGATAGGTGTTTATGCAACAGTCATTACGGCTATTTCAGACTTTAATATACCGATTATTATCGCCACAGGATGTGGGATAGCTTTTGGATTTATAATTAGCAGTAAATTAATACGCTACCTACTTTCCAATTTCCATACCGGAATGTTTGCCGTAATCATGGGATTAATCATCGGATCGGTTTTTGTGATTTTCCCAGGCATGCCTGAAAGTGGTACGCCGTTTGTCATGAGTGTGATTGCCATTATCCTTGGTCTATTGATTGCCAATATATTAAATGGTGTAGGCGAAAATGCGTAGAATGTAAAAACCGCTTGGAGTGAATCTCCAAGCGGTTTTTGTATAGGATTTTACTCCTCCACAATCGTTGTGGTATTTTCAATATCTACATCAGCCATTGGGATATCCAATGCTTTTGCTACACCTTCACCGTATTGAGGATCCGCTAAGTAGCAGTGACGGATATGCTTGATTTTGATCTCTTTTGGAGCGTCACCCATATTACGTGCAGTATTTTCGAATAAACGCTGTTGCTCTTCCGTGTTCAAAATGTTGAACAACTTACCAGGCTGTGTGAAGTAGTCATCGTCATCTTCACGGAAGTCCCAGTGGTCTGCATCGCCATGAATTTTTAGTGGCGGCTCTTTAAAGTCTGGTTGTTCTTGCCACTCACCATAGCTGTTTGGCTCGTAGTGAGTAGTAGAGCCCATATTGCCATCAACACGCATTGCACCATCGCGGTGGAAGCTGTGGAATGGACATTTTGGTGCGTTAACGGGAATCTGGTGATGATTGACACCTAGACGATAACGTTGTGCATCGCCATAAGAGAATAGACGGGCTTGCAACATTTTATCAGGTGAGAATCCGATACCCGGAACGACAGCTGCTGGTGTAAACGCAGCTTGTTCTACTTCAGCAAAGTAGTTTTCAGGGTTGCGATTTAATTCGAATTCACCGACTTCAATTAAAGGGAAGTCTTTTTTATACCAAACTTTTGTTAAATCGAATGGATTGTATGGCATGTTCATTGCTTCTTCTTCTGTCATCACTTGAATATACATTTTCCATTTAGGGAAATTACCTTCATCGATATTACTTAGCAAATCGCGCTGTGAACTTTCACGATCTGTTGCAATGGTTGCCGCAGCTTCTTCATCTGTTAAATTCTCAATACCTTGCTGGGAACGGAAATGGAACTTCACCCAGTGACGTTCATTGTTCTCGTTGATCATGCTAAATGTATGGCTACCGAAACCATGCATTTCACGGTATGAACGAGGAATACCGCGATCGCTCATTATGATAGTGATTTGGTGTAATGCTTCAGGTAGTCCAGTCCAAAAATCCCAGTTGTTTTTCGGGCTACGCATATTTGTACGAGGATCACGTTTTACTGCGTGATTCAAGTCAGGGAATTGCAATGGATCGCGGAAGAAGAAAACAGGTGTATTGTTTCCGACCATGTCCCAGTTTCCTTCTTCTGTATAGAATTTCAAAGAAAATCCACGGATATCGCGCTCCGCATCAGCTGCACCACGTTCGCCTGCAACAGTGGAGAAGCGTGCGAACATTTCCGTTTGTTTACCAATCTCGGAAAATAGCTTTGCTTTCGTATACTTTGTAATATCATGCGTGACAGTAAAAGTACCGTATGCTCCTGATCCTTTTGCGTGCATACGACGCTCGGGAATGACTTCGCGATCAAAGTGCGCTAACTTTTCAAGTAACCATACATCTTGTAATAGAAGCGGACCTCTTGGACCAGCGGACATAGAGTTTTGGTTATCAACTACAGGTGCACCTGCAGCGGTTGTTAATTTTCTCTTTTGAGAATTGTTCTCATTTTTATTCAAAATATATTCCTCCTCAGTTGTGGGTTCGTAACCTATGAATAGTATTATACCAGAGCTTAATCGAAAAATAAAGCTTTAATTATAATAATTATCATCTAACAATAATTATTAGTAAGTACAGGTTATTATGTACTGTGTATTTATCATAATTTGTCGCTAACTATTTGTCTAGAAATACGATTTAGATTAAGTATCATTGTAGAATGATGTATACTAACAGTAGAAAATGTTTTGTATAGAAAGGATATCAATATATGAGCACTATGAAAAAATGGATTCTTTACGCCATAGTACTGAGCAGTTTATCATTAGTATTAGTCGCATGTAGCGATGAAGAAGAAACAGCACCGCTAGAAAAAACACCTGAACTGACTCCTGAAACTCCAGAAGAAGAGGAAGTCGTTGTGGCAGCTGTGACAGACGAAGAGTTATATCAAAACGTAGTAAGTCGGCTGGAACAGGCGGGTTTAACGGTAAGTGAACCAGCAGAAGCTGCACTGGATATGTTTAAAGCAGAAAGTGGCATGATAGTCACGATCAATGGGGATACGTTACTTCCATTACATCTTTATAAATTGAATCCATCTGACGAGCGTCTTGGAATAGTAGAAGAGACAGGCACTCTTCCAGTGTATATCGGTAGTAAGACAGAGCAGTTAGCCGTGAAAAAAATAGATCACTTCATTATCTATCTTCACAAAGGACATCCTGACTACGATAAAGTTATGAAAATAATAGATACGTTATAAGTAAAACGACTTGCTTCCTTAAAGGAGGTAGGTCGTTTTTTTGTATATTCGAAGATTGACATATTGGATGAAGGGCTTAGTCATTTAGCAAATGATCATAACAGCAGCTCAAACGCTCATACCTTTCGTCAGGCGCTCATAGTTCATGCATACCCGCTCTATAGCATGTTCTAAACGCTCATACTTACAAAGCACCCGCTCTATCATACTCGTTAACCGATCAAAGTAGTCATCCGCCTGATACTACACATACAAAATCCGTCCTACCAATAGGAATCTCAGCCTACAAACCACGAAGCGTAGGAGAAAAACCACCGAAACTCAGTCAAACCGTCATTTTTCACGTGTTGTTACAAAGCCGCCATAACTTTTAGACAGTTTCGTCATAAGTTTGCAGGTTTGTAACAGGAATATCGTACATAGTTCACGAACTAATTTTTGTTCTGCGTTACTCTAGGTAATAGAGACACAGTTCGAAAGGAGATCAACAAAAATGTTGGAAGAAGTCTTATTAGCGAGAATCCAATTCGCATCAACTACATTGTTCCATTTCATTTTCGTCCCTTTATCCATCGGCCTAGCACTGATTATAGCGATCATGCAAACGATGTATGTAGTGAAGAAAGATGAAATGTACTTGAAAATGACGAAGTTCTGGAGTGTGTTTTTCCTAATTAACTTCGCGATCGGCGTAGTGACCGGAATCATTCAAGAGTTTCAATTTGGAATGAACTGGTCGGCGTACTCTAGATTTGTTGGGGACATCTTTGGTGCGCCACTAGCAGTTGAAGCTTTATTAGCGTTTTTCCTAGAATCTACATTTATCGGAATTTGGATATTTGGTTGGAATAAGCTTCCGAAGAAATTACATTTAGCTTGTATCTGGTTAGTATCAATCGGAACGGTTATGTCCGCATTCTGGATTTTGGCAGCTAATTCATTCATGCAAAATCCAACAGGCTATGTACTACAAAATGGCCGTGCGGAAATGAATGATGTAGTCGCCTTGCTGACGAATGAAAAACTATGGGTTGCATTCCCGCATACGATCTTTGGAAGTTTCGCTACGGGTGCATTCTTCGTTGTCGGTGTCAGTGCGTGGTATTTGATCAAGAAAAGAAAAGTAGACTTCTTTAAAAAGTCTTTGAAGATTTCATTAGTCGTTGGTATGTTGTCAGGTCTCGGTATTGCATTTACAGGTCACGCTCAAGCTCAATACTTGATGCATGCACAACCAATGAAGATGGCTGCGGCAGAAGCGCTTTGGGAAGATAGTGGCGATCCGGCTGCATGGACGTTGTTTGCCAAGATTGACGTGGAAAATAGAGAGACAACAAAGCGTATCGATATACCTTACATGTTGAGCTATTTAACATACAGTGAGTTTAAAGGGAAAGTACAAGGTATGAATGCATTAGAACAACAAATGATTGACCAGCATGGGGAAGGAGAATATCTTCCACCTGTTAAAACGACATTTTGGAGCTTCCGTATAATGGTGGTCACAGGCGGTACACTACTTGGATTAGGCGCACTTGGTTTGTTCCTCATGTTCCGAAAGAAAATTATGGAGTCCGTTTGGTTCTTACGACTTCTAATAGTGGGGATTTTCCTACCGTTTATAGGTAACTCATTTGGTTGGATTATGTCTGAAATGGGACGGCAGCCATGGGTAGTAAATGGCCTGATGAAAACAGTTGATGGGATTTCACCAAACGTCTCAGCAGGACAGATTCTATTTTCACTTATTTCCTTTTCTACCATCTATACGATCCTCGGTATCATCATGGTCGTATTGTTCGTAAAATTCATCCAGCGTGGCCCCGAAGAACAACCGGAAGAGGATGTATCGGCAACAGATCCATTTGAAACTGGAGGTGTAGGACATGCCATTAAGTGATATTTGGTTTATATTGATCGCTGTCCTATTCATAGGATTTATCTTCTTAGAAGGATTTGACTTCGGCGTTGGAATGAGCACGAAGTTCTTGGCGCGAAATGATTTGGAGAAACGTATTGTCATGAATACGATTGGACCTGTGTGGGATGCGAATGAAGTCTGGTTGATTACGGCGGGTGGTGCGATGTTCGCTGCATTCCCACACTGGTATGCGACCGCTTTTAGTGGTTTCTATTTACCATTTGTTGTCTTATTGTTAGCCTTCATCATTCGAGGTGTGGCATTCGAGTTTCGTAATAAAGTCGATTCCAACGCTTGGGTCAAGACGTGGGACTGGGCGGTATTCATTGGGAGTATCTTACCTCCATTCCTATTTGGCGTATTTTTCACGAGTTTGATTCGTGGATTACCGATTGATGCAGATATGAACATGTATGCAAGCTTTACGGACTTCGTCAATGTCTACACAGTTATTGGCGGTGTGACATTTGTCCTGTTGTCGTATCTGCATGGTTTGCTGTTTATCGGCTTAAAAACTGTAGACGAGTTACGTGAGCGTGCAAATGCCGCAGCACGTAAAGTGTATGCATTGTCTGGAGTATTCCTTGTTTTGTTTATCATCTTTACGTATTTGGATACAGACGCCTTTACAGATCATGGTACGATTCTGATCCCGTTATATAGTCTGGCGCTGGTCTTATACGGTTTACTGTTCTTCTTCTTGAAAACGAAGCGAGAAGGCCTGAGCTTTACGATGACTGGTTTAGTGTTAATCATGATTATGGCAAGCATTTTCATCGCGCTATTCCCGAATGTGATGATCAGTTCAATGGATCCTGCATTTAATATGTCGATTGCAGAGGCAGCTTCAGGAGACTATTCATTGAAGATCATGACAATCGTAGCATTTACTATGGTGCCAATCGTTTTGGCGTATACAATTTGGAGTTATTACGTGTTCCGTAAACGGTTGACAGGTGATAAGGAGCATCTAGAATACTAATGGATAAATACTTGCTTCAATACAAAGGAAGTAAACAAGTGATGGTGTTGATTGGACTACTTACTGTAGTTCAATCCATCGCCATTGTAATTCAAGCAATTTTTTTAGCGAAAGCCATTACACAATTGTTCCAAGGTGCAGACTGGAGTGAAGCACTTCGGTCATTTGTGATTTTTGTCGTCGCAAACAGTTTGCGTCATGTAATTCAATGGGCAAAAGAGCGGATTTCGTATCGCTTTGCCGATTTAACAGCAAAGGATTACGAGCAACAATTACTGAAGAAAATCTTTGATCTAGGTCCTCAAGTAGTTGGGAAATATGGGTCTGGACATTTGGTGACACTTGGTTTGGAAGGTGTCCCGAAGTTCA
Source organism: Sporosarcina sp. P3 (assembly GCF_002743415.1). Lineage (NCBI taxonomy): Bacteria > Bacillati > Bacillota > Bacilli > Caryophanales > Caryophanaceae > Sporosarcina > Sporosarcina sp. P3. The sequence goes on along the minus strand of NZ_PDZE01000006.1, from coordinate 206,385 downwards.
GAAAGTATCTAGAATTGCTAATACCGCGGACGTTAGCGATGGCTATTGTTCCGTTTGTCATTGTGGTATATGTCTTTGCATTAGATATCATGTCGGCTGTGACGCTTATTATAGTGTTGCCGATTCTAATCATTTTCTTAATACTCATTGGATTGGTTTCGAAGAAGAAAATTGATGAACAAATGGATACGTACCGTTTATTATCTCGGCATTTTGTCGATTCGTTGCGGGGGATTGTGACGTTGAAATATTTAGGACGTAGCCAAGCGCATGAGCAATCCATTGCGATAGTCAGTAATAAATATCGTGTGGCGACGAATCGTTCGTTGCGTTATGCGTTCCTGTCTTCGTTTTCATTGGATTTCTTTGCAAGCCTATCTGTAGCGGTAGTGGCGGTCGAACTCGGTCTGCGATTGATCAACGGACAAATTCTACTTGAACCGTCTCTTGCTATTTTGATTTTGGCGCCAGAATTCTTCTCTCCTGTTAGAGAGCTAGGGAATGATTTCCATGCGACCGCTGACGGTAAGGATGCAAGCTTACAAATTCACAGTATCTTGGAAGAGGAAACAACCGTTCAGCCAGTGATCGTTTCACCGATTGCCGCTTGGAACGACGAGTCGAAGATGGAATTACGCAATGTAGAAGTCAAAATCGATGAACAAACTATATTTGAAGGGTTGGACTTAGAACTGCATGGATTCACCAAAGTAGGCGTCATTGGTCATTCAGGAGCAGGAAAATCAACACTTATTGATGTTTTATCAGGTTTCACATTGCCGACTGATGGAAGTTGTGTGTTAGACGGACAAGAATTGCTGCACTTAGCTACTGCTGGTTGGCAAAAACAAATTGCGTATATCCCGCAACATCCTACGATTTTTCCCGATACGGTCATGGGGAATATTCGCTTTTATGAACCGGATGCTACATTGCAAGAAGTACAAGAGGCGGCAGAGCGTGTCGGGCTTGATCAGTTGATAGCTACATTCCCAGCAGGTTATGAAGAACGAATCGGAGCGGGTGGAAGGGTGCTGAGCGGTGGAGAAGAACAGCGGATCGCGCTCGCTCGTTCGTTACTGCAACGTCGCCAAATTTTATTATTCGATGAGCCAACTGCTCATTTGGATATTGAAACAGAGCATGAATTAAAGCAAATGATGTTACCGCTTCTCGAAGACAAACTCGTGGTGTTTGCGACGCATCGTATTCATTGGATGCAAGAAATGGATACGATTGTAGTTCTAGAAAATGGTAAAGTGGTGGAAACGGGCTCTCACGAACAATTATTGCAGCAAGACGGAGCCTATTGTCGTTTACTTGAAGCGCGTGGAAGGGGGCATGCTGTATGAACTTGTACCAACAACATATACTTCCCTACGCCCGTAAATACAATAAAACGATTTTATCGACTATATTGCTCGGAACATTGACCATTCTTTCGGCTGCGATGTTGACTTTTACATCAGGATACTTAATTTCTCGTACATCGGAAAGGCCTGAGACGATATTACTCGTTTATATACCGATCGTGGCAGTCCGGACATTTGGTATTTCGCGTGCAGCGTTACGATATGTAGAGCGCCTGCTCGGCCACAATGCCGTATTGAAGATTATTGCGGATATGCGCGTCCAGCTATATCACGTACTCGAACCGCAAGCATTATTCATTCGCTCCCGTTTTCAAACGGGCGATTTACTTGGTGCGTTAGCGGATGATATTGAACATTTACAAGATGTCTATATCCGTACGTTGTTTCCGACCGTCATCGGTTTGTTTCTATTCAGTTTTTCGGTAATTGTATTGGCCGTCTATGATTGGAAATTCGCGCTCATCATGGCGGTGTTGCTAGCGATCGTGACGTTCGTCTATCCTATGCTGTCACTCTATATGATGAAGAAAAATCAGCTGCAGTCGAAAAAACTTCACAGTCAATTATATAATACAATGACAGAAGGAATTTTTGGTTTGCGTGATTGGATCATCAGCGGAAGAAAAGAACAATTTCTTGCTTCATTCAAAGAAGAAAGTCATGCAAGTCATGATATCGATAAAAAACTGGCGTATTGGCAACAATCTCGAACGATGCAATTGCAAATTTTCTCCGGATTACTAGTTTTAGTTGTCGGTGTTTGGGCAGGACAGCAAGCGGCAACTGGTTCATTGGCACCTACGTATATCGCTGCATTTACATTGGTGACGTTGCCAATTTTGGAAGGTTTGATTCCTGTGTCATTCGCGATCGAACGTTTACCTGCTTATGAAGCATCATTGCAGAGAATTGACAACATTCATAAGCAAAACGCTGCAACGGAACAAATCGCACCGGAGCTAAATAATGTAGATGAAGTGTCTATAGTCCTCGATGATGTGAGTTATCGTTATGAAGGTGAGCAAGAACATGCGGTACGAAATATTTCACTTGTCATTCAACCAGGTGAAAAAGTTGCAGTACTTGGTAAGAGTGGCGCAGGGAAATCCACTCTTATACAGTTATTATTAGGCACTGTTCAGCCGACAAGCGGATATGTACATGTCAATGAACAATCCGCCTCACTCTATGGAGACTCTATGTATGAGATCATGAGCGTCTTAAATCAAAAGCCTTATCTTTTTGCCACAACAGTTCTGAATAACATAAAATTGGGTAAAGCGTCTGCTACTTTAGAGGACGTACAACGGGTAGCTGAACAAGTCGGTTTATATGAGTATTTGCAATCACTTCCCGAAGGCTTGAAAACTCAAATGGAAGAAACAGGACAACGATTCTCAGGCGGGGAGCGTCAACGAATTGCTTTGGCGCGAATTTTATTAAAACAAACGCCAGTTGTTATTTTGGATGAGCCGACTGTCGGTTTGGATCCGGTAACAGAGCACTCCCTTGTCGAAACGCTTCATCACTCGTTAGAAGAAAAAACGGTCGTATGGATCACACATCATTTAATGGGAATGGAAAAAATGGATCGTATTCTTTTCATGGATGACGGGGAAGTTGTCATGAACGGGACACATAAAGAACTATTAGCTACGAATGAGAGGTATCGTCAGCTGTATGCATTGGATCAAGGTATATAAATGGATTACATTATGGCGACTTGTATAAACGAAACCGACGATGTCATTTCTTTAATAGAAAAGACATCGTCGGTTTTGTTTCTGGATATAAAGAATCAGCTATTCTTATGGTGTTCATCTCATATTTGCTTAGAAAAAAGGTAGATGAATGAAATAACCGAGTAGCAAGCAAATGGTCGTGGAGACGATTACACCGGGTATAGCAAACAAGACATATCGTTTAACACTCATCCCGCTCATCCCCGAAATATAACAAATAAAATGCCGCATACCTGGAACAAAGTATCCGAATGTCACTGTCCAAGAGCCATAATTCATAAACCATCGCTCAATCTTGTGCATACGATGTGGCGTAAGGAATAAGTAATTTCCAAAACGATGAATCAATGGTTTACCAAGTTTCCTGCCGATCATATAAGTAAATAATGTGCCGACCATCACTCCAGATAGTGTGAAAATAATGGTGAATATAAACTGAAATGTACCTGCTGAAGTTAAATAACCGGCAAATGCTACAAGTACTTCATCCGGCATAGGAAGCCCGAAAATACCAAGAGCTAAAAAGAAAAATATTGAAAGATAGCCGTACTGCACTATACATTCTTGAAGATGTTCCATCCGAAAACCTCATCTACTTAAGATTGCCACTCTCCGATCCTATCACCCACTTGAACTTCTGTAAAAGGCATTTCTTCGGGCGTAAATGCATCATTCTGTTCAATGAATAAAATAACCGTGGACCCAAATGCAAAATGACCAAAATCGTGCCCCTTTACACAAGTCGTTTCAGAGCTTGCAATGCGAACACTATTTACATTTAAAGCACCAACTTTGACGATCGCGATATGTCCGAAATCCGTCGAGAGTTCCGAAATGACTCTATGGTTCGAAGAAAACACATCATGACGCATCCGAATTCCTAAATCATTTACAGGGTACGAGGTAGAACCTAATGCATAGCGGTTTACTAGCGTTCCCGAAATAGGATAATGGAAATGATGATAATGTCTAGGAGAAAGATAAAATAGATAATAATAACCATTCGTATAACGAGCGGCTTTTTCCGCATCCCCAAGCAAAGAGGTTAGACTGTATACTTTATCTTTCACACTAAATTGTTGTTGTGTATCGATACTGCCTGAGTCGCTCAAAACACCATCAACTGGAGAGATTAAAACTTTGTGATTGTGATCCATCTCTCTTTTGCCAGGCTGTAATGAACGAGTAAAAAAGTCATTAAGACTTTTATAATGTCCTATTGGGTATTCTGCTTCGTCTAGTTGAATATGATAGAACGAAGCAAATGGCTTAATTAGCGGTTGGCTAATGCGTGAGGTAGTTAGTAGTTTAAGTAAAGCCGAACTGACGGGTGATCCGGTTAATTCAACAAATGATGTAAAAATATGTTTTTTCATCTTTTCTTCCTTTCATTAAAAGCATATACTAAAGAAGTGTACGAGGAGGCCGTAACTTGTTTTCATTTAGATATTTTGATTATACTAAACTAAAATCTCAATTGGCGAATATCATCACACTTTTTAATTTGAGTTTAGGGATTATAGCGATATTACTTGTGCTTCAAGGTCATGCACATATGAGTTTAATGTTCATCTTTTTCGCTGCATTATTTGATCGGTTCGACGGAATGGTGGCTAGGCATTATCATGCAGAGTCGGCATTTGGTAAAGAACTCGATTCGCTCAGTGATTTAGTTTCATTCGGTGTCGCACCTGCTATTCTACTCTATGACACCGCGTTGACTGATACGATGTGGATTGGTTTGTCCGCTGTAATTTTTTATATTTTAGCAGGCGCTGTCCGTTTAGCCCGCTATAATGTAGAAGAATTCGATGGTTCGTATTATGGCATGCCCATAACCGCAGCTGGTGTCTTACTTACTTTGAGTTATTTTGCAGTTCCGTATTTGATTGCACCTTACATTGTGATTTATATGTGCGTACTCGCATGGCTTATGGTTAGTCGTATTCGTATAGCGAAAGTGTGAAAAGTGTCTTACAGAGAATTATTCTGTAAGGCTCTTTTCATTGTGGGAAGCTATCACTGGCATCGGAATTCTGTTATGCTTAAAGAAAACTAGAAGGAGTGGTCAGTATGTCAGGACCCGCGTTAAGGCAGCTTCATTCACATAAAGCGATTCATGAAGGTGGACTTTCTGGAGCCATAATGAAAACAGATGAGCTAATAGAATATGTAGAACAAGGTGAAACGGAAATGATTCAGCAAGCTTGCGATCATTTATTAGATTATTGGAAGACGCGCGTCATCAGTCATGCGGATGCCGAAGAAGACGGCTTTTATAAACAAGTAATGGAAGACAAGCCAGAGCTTAAGCGAGACATTATCCAGCTTACACGCGACCATGATTTGATGCGAATACTCGTTGCAGACATCGAGGCGTTACGTGAGGAAGACCCAACCGTGACACCTGAAATTATGCAGAAATTTAACGGCTTAATTGTAGTGAATGAATTACATAGCCGAGAAGAAGAGCGCTTATTATTTCAATCATAAAAACTACTAACTAAGGGAAGGTGGTGGCAATCATTCAAAATCCGTTAGATATATTGGATAAGTACTTTGGTTATTCAGCATTTCGAGAAGGGCAACGGCGAGTGATTGATCAAGTGCTACAAGGTGATGACTCACTTTGTGTCATGCCGACAGGTGGCGGTAAGTCCGTCTGTTATCAAGTACCGGCATTGGCGATGGAAGGAACCGTTCTCGTTATTTCGCCGCTGATTTCCTTGATGAAAGACCAAGTCGATGCATTGCATCAGTTAGGTATTCCAGCAGCCTATATTAACAGTACGTTATCGTCAGAAGAATACTTTGGCACAATGGATCACGCACTCGAAGGCAAGTATAAGTTGTTGTATGTTGCCCCTGAACGATTGGATTCCGAATCCTTTCTAAACCAATTGCAAAAAATGACGATTCCGCTCATTGCGATCGATGAAGCGCATTGTATTTCACAATGGGGACATGATTTTCGTCCAAGTTACCGAAATATCCACCGTATTTTTGATTACTTGAATAACCGTCCGATTGTTCTTGCACTGACCGCGACAGCAACGCCTGAAGTACAGGATGATATATGCCAGCAGTTACATATACCGCCTGTTAGCCGTGTTGTCACCGGTTTTGAACGGAGTAATCTATTATTTTCAGTGGTGAAAGCTCAAAATCGTGATCAATTCGTCAAAGAGTATACACAGAAAAACAAAAACGAAGCAGGGATTATTTACGCTGCCACGAGAAAAGCAGTCGAGCAAGTATATGCATTGCTTGAAAAAAATGGTATCCCAGTAGCGAAGTATCATGCAGGATTACCAGACTACGAACGACAACATCAACAAGATCGATTCATCATGGATGAGGCACGTGTAATGGTGGCAACTAACGCGTTCGGTATGGGAATCGATAAATCCAATATTCGCTACGTGATCCATTATCAAATGCCGAAAAACATGGAAAGTTATTATCAAGAGGCTGGGAGGGCAGGGCGTGACGGGCTCGACAGTGATTGCTATTTGTTATTCTCTTCGCAAGACGTCTTAACCCAACGCTTCCTCATCGAACAGTCTCCCGATCCTTCCCGTGTATCGAACGAAATCAAAAAGATGCAAGTGATGGTAGATTACTGTCATACAGAAGGTTGTCTGCAAACACACATCATCAAGTATTTCGGTGAAGACGATGTCGAAGATTGCGGGCGTTGCGGTAACTGCACCGACACGCGCGAACAGTTTGATGTAACGGTAGATACGCAAAAAGTGCTTTCCTGTGTGATTCGTATGGGGCAACGATTTGGTAAAACGATGGTTGCGCAAGTACTGACGGGATCGAGAAACAAGAAGCTCAAAGAACTGAACTTCGATGAACTATCAACATACGGACTGATGAAAGGCCGCCATGCAAAAGACGTGGCAGATTTCATTGAATTTTTAATTTCAAAGAATTACTTACAAGTTGAAAGTGGGCCGTACCCGACGATTTTCGTCAGTGAAGACGGGAAAGATGTCTTGCTAGGAAAAGTGAAAGTTTGGCGTAAAGGCGAGATGGTTACAACTGTTGTCGCTAAGGACGACCCGTTATTCAATGAACTACGGGCGATGCGTTTAAAACTCGCACAAGAAGCGGGTGTCCCGCCGTTCGTTATTTTCTCGGACAAGACGTTACGAGATATGGTAGCCAAAATGCCTGCCACTGATGAAGAGTTATTAACTGTGCAAGGCGTAGGCGAGACGAAACTTGAACGGTACGGGGAAGTGTTCCTTGAGATCATCGAGTCGTTTTCCACACAGCAAGCGTAAACTAAAAGATGTCCAGAAAGTCGTAAAGCTACGACTTCCTGTGACATCTCTTTTTTCATTTCTAGGTTTGTGGAGTAGAAACAGAAAGGCTTGTAGCTGTGCGGCGCGTTAGACAGGATGCTTTCCTGAGGGCCCGCCAACTACAGCTTCAATCTCCTCGTTCTACCTAATTAGAACTTACGCCACGTAAAAAGGTATGTCCGTTGAAGTCGTGTGACCTCGATGGACATACCTTTTTGCATAAAATGTATTAAGCAGGTCGACTATACTCTGTAGGCCGAGTATCTTTTCGCAGACCGATTAAAGTGAAAATAGCCGCGATCAGCAGAATGGCACTTGCCAACATAAAGGCATGATGGAATTCCAAGTCCAATACACCGATAGCGCTCGATCCTATTACTACGCCAAAGGAGAAGAATGCGTAGAAGAACCCGTACGCCTTACCTCTTGTTTCGGGTTCGGTGGAATCAATAAGCAACGAGTTGATAGAAGGAAACAAGAAGGCGAATCCAGTTCCATAGACCACCATCGCCAACATCATCCAGGATAGATCGTCAACTTGTGATAAGAACAACATACTGCCACTCATCAAAATCAAGCCGCTTGCCAATGTGACCATCGGACGGGCGATATCGAAAATACGATTGATCGGCAAAACGAAAATCAACACAGCGACTAGACCGAAAACACTTAACAGCATGCCAGTCGTTTTTGCATCAAACTGAAGGTACTCTACTTTTAGTGGAAGTACTAATGCCAACACGCCTTGTGAAAACATCAGGAAAAACGCGCCAAGAAATGCTCGTATGATACCAGGATGACGGAAAAACGCTAACGGCTTCACCGCTTTTTGTTTCGCTGTCTTCACCTTTCTTACGTATGTAAAGGAACGTAAAAATATCACAGCACCAATTGTCAGCAGAACCATAAAGACGCCATTGATGGCCATAATAGTCACAACGCTTGTCTTAACAGAAACAATTCCGCTATAAGCAGGGCCGAAAATGGCGGCAAGTCCAACAAACGCACCGGAGATTGCAGCATTTCTGCCACGCTTGGAACGTTCAGAACCGTTGGCGAGAAACGTAAAGGCTGCTGGAATAATCAAACCTTCCGTTAAACCGTGCAAAAATCGAATGCCGATTAATGACCCTGAACCAGAAATCAATCCATACGCGAACAATGACAAAGCCGAAGTGAACAAACCAAATAATAAAATATAGAATGGACCTTTGCGATCTGTCAAAATCCCTGAAATGATATTACCGAAAATATTCGCAAACGAGTAAATGCCGACAGACAATCCGACGATGAAAGCGGAAGCGCCAAGACCTGTAGCAAACGGACTCATGATCGGCAACTGTGAAAATAAATCAAAGAACGAGAAAAAAACAATTAGATAGACAAAAAAGCGCATAAAAGATCCTCACTTTACAAAAAAATCAACTACTATCTATTTTAACATGAAACTTTTCGAATTGAACCGAACTGCTCAAAGATAAATATTCGCAATCTATCATCCTTCACGGTAAAATGAAAAACGTGAGAGATAAAGCAAAGGGGATGAGTGATCTTGACGAAAGAAATTCGAGTAGGAATCGCTGGATACGGTAATTTAGGGCGAGGAGTAGAGTCGGCTATCAGTCAAAATGAAGATATGACATTAGTTGGTGTCTTCACGCGCAGGGAGCCAGAAGACGTACAACTACTCTCAGAGCAAGTACCTGTCCATAAGCTGGATGAAATTGAATCCTTTACAGAAGATATTGATGTATTGATTTTATGCGGTGGATCTAAAAATGACTTGCCAGAACAAGGGCCAGCCCTTGCAAAGCACTTCACAACGGTAGATAGTTTCGACACACATGCGAAAATTCCCGAATACTTCGCAGCAGTTGATGAAGTAGCTAAAGAAGCTGGGACTACAGCCATCATTTCTGTCGGGTGGGATCCGGGTTTATTTTCGATCAATCGCTTAATGGGTGAATCTATTTTGCCTGAAGGTGAAACGTATACATTCTGGGGTAAAGGGCTAAGCCAAGGTCACTCGGATGCAGTGCGTCGTGTGGATGGTGTAAAAGCAGGCGTTCAGTACACATTGCCAGCTGAGGACGCGATCAATCGCGTACGTAACGGTGAGCATCCTGAGCTTTCAACTAAAGAGAAACATACACGTGAATGTTATGTCGTTCTTGAAGAAGGAGCAAGTGAAGATCAAGTTCGTGAAACGATTGTCACCATGCCTGATTACTTCGTAGATTACGATACGACAGTTCACTTTATTACGGAAGAGGAACTTCGTCTGGATCATGCAAAAATGCCACATGGCGGTTTCGTCATTCGAAGCGGCAACACGGGTAAGCACACAGATCAAGTCATTGAGTTCTCACTTAAATTGGATAGCAATCCCGAATTCACATCAAGTGTCCTAGTAGCATATGCAAGAGCGGCTTATAAATTACAACAAAAAGGAGATACTGGAGCGAAAACAGTATATGACATCGCACCAGGCTTGTTATCACCTAAATCACCTGCAGCTATTCGTAAAGAATTATTGTAATACTTGATCAATATTTTGGGATGTAGAATGAGGAGGCAGAATTTTTTATGAAACTGGATAAGACATTAGAAATGCTAAAGGATTTAACAGATGCACGAGGAATTCCGGGCAATGAGCGTGAAGCACGAGACGTTATGACGAAGCACATCAAGCCCTATGCAGATAAAATCGATCATGATGGACTAGGTTCATTGATCGCTAGCAAAGACGGTGATGCAAACGGGCCGAAGATCATGATCGCGGGACATTTGGATGAAGTAGGATTTATGTTGACGCGAATCGATGACAAAGGCTTCATTTACTTTCAGACAGTTGGTGGCTGGTGGTCACAAGTTATGCTGGCGCAACGCGTTTCTATCGTGACACGTTCAGGCGAGACGATTACTGGAGTGATTGGTTCAAAGCCGCCACATATTCTGCCGCCTGAAGCTCGCAAGAAACCTGTCGATATTAAAGACATGTTCATTGATGTAGGTGCAGAATCAAAAGAAGAAGTTCTTTCATGGGGTGTTCTCCCAGGAGATATGATCGTACCGTATTTCGAATTCACGGTGATGAAAAATGAAAATTATTTGCTTGCGAAAGCATGGGATAATCGGATCGGCTGTGCCATTGCTATTGAAGTGATGAAGCAGTTGAAAGAAGAAAAGCATCCAAACCGTTTGTTCAGTGTAGGGGCTATTCAAGAAGAAGTTGGTTTGCGTGGAGCGAAAACGGCAACAAATAAAATTCAACCAGATATTGGGTTCGCAGTGGACGTAGGAATTGCAGGCGACACACCAGGGGTTACAGCAAAAGAATCTGTCGGTACAATGGGTGACGGTCCGCAGATCTTATTGTATGACGCTTCGATGGTATCTCATAGAGGATTACGCAATTTTGTCGTGGATACAGCGGAAGAACTCAATGTTCCGTATCAATTCGCGACGATGTCGGGTGGCGGAACAGATGGTGGATCAATCCATGTAAGCGGAACAGGAATCCCTACATTGGCGATCTGTATTCCAACACGCTACATTCACAGTCACGCGGCAATGCTTCATCGTCAAGACTTTGAAAACACCGTTAAATTATTGGTGGAAATTATTAAGCGTTTGGACGCGGAGACAGTGAAAAATATTACATTTGAATAAACTATACAATGACTCAGCGATGCTTAAAACGCATCGCTGTTTTTTTAATGCAATAATATGAAAAGTTATAAAAATTCATTTGACTTCATAAATATACATATGTATACTAGTTTATACATACTTCAAATGGATGGTAGGGGATCAACAAATGGTAAAGACAAATCAAGCAACTACAAGTATAGACAAAGAAAGCTTAAAAGGACGCGACTTTTTAACACTTCTCGATTATTCAAGTGAGGAGATCGCATATCTCGTGCAATTGGCATATGACATGAAACAAGATGCATTGGCTGGTAAGAAGCCCGACATCTTAGCGGGTAAGACACTGGGCATGATTTTTGAGAAGAACTCCACTCGTACACGTATTTCATTCGAAGTGGGCATGATCCAATTGGGCGGACATGGTCTATTTATGAATGCGCGGGATTTACAGATCGGACGTGGAGAGTCTGTTTCCGATACAGGAAAAGTATTATCTGAGTTTTTGGATGGTGTCATGATCCGTGCGAAATCTCACAAAATGGTGGAAGAGTTGGCGGAACATACTTCAGTTCCAATCATTAACGGATTAACTGATCTATTTCACCCGTGCCAAGCGATGGCAGATTTACTTACAATTAAAGAAGTAAAGGGCGATTTGAAAGGCTTAAAACTCTCTTATATCGGAGATGGAAACAATGTTGCGCATTCATTAGTTATTGCTGGTGCGCATATGGGCATGCATGTGTCTGTAGCGACACCTAAAGGCTATGAATACCACTCAGGTTTGTTTGAAAAAGCGAAGAAAATTGCTGAGTCTAATGGTGGAAGCGTGACGTCGACGTACGATCCGATTGAGTCTGCCACAGATGCGGATGCAATTTATACGGACGTTTGGACTAGTATGGGGCAGGAAGAAGAAGCAGCGAAGCGTCTAGTCGAATTCAAAGACTTTCAGATCAATGATCAGCTGGTCAGTCACGCGAAAAAAGATTATGTATTCTTACATTGTTTGCCAGCACACCGTGAAGAAGAAGTCTCGACTTCTGTAATTGACGGCAATAACTCGTATGTATTCCAGCAAGCAGGAAATCGTCTGCATGCACAAAAAGCCATCTTGGCATCTCTATTATAATCAATCGATTAACTGCTTTCCTTTTTATATGGAAAGCAGTTTTTTTATGTTCTGTGATCTAGCATTTGATATACTGAATGGAATCTAAAGTAGGGGAGGAAAATCGTTGATTACCTATTTACTTGTGTTTCTTGCAGGTGCAACTCCGGGATTTGAAGTATTGGTAGCAGTTCCTTTGGGGATTTTACGAGGCATGTCCCTGGCTACTGCTATTGGAGTTGGTTTTGCAGGAAACGCTTTAACTATAGTATTGGAAATTTTAATTTTTCATAGATTGAAAAAGTGGTGGGAAAGCAAAAAGAAAACGGCTGTAACGTCATCGAAGCGTACGGCACGTGCAGAGAAAATCTGGAAACGCTATGGCATACCAGGTCTAGCATTGCTTGGTCCAGTTCTGATCGGCTCCCATCTAGCAGCATTCCTAGCACTTGCTCTAGGTTCGTCCAAATCACAGACCACCATCTGGTTGCTGTTAAGTCTTGCTATTTGGTCCATTGTATTCGGCATACTAACCGTTCTTGGTGTAGATGCATTCTTTTGGACACGCCAAAAAATAGGTTAAGCGATATATTGCTGATTTTTGTAGACAGAATAGTCAGATAACATATATACTATATTCAGAAAGTAACGTCAGTAAGTATTCATAGAGTTATTCGTTTGCGCATAGAGTACATCCTGAGAATCATTCCATCTGCGCATTGATTTCATTGAAATGAATAGTACATGCTTTGGAACATGCACGACGGATTGATAATTTCACTTCTAACGAAAGAGGAGCGGATGGATATGATGCAAACACCATTGATTTTATCTACATTTATCACACGGGCAGAGCGGTTTTTTCCAAATAAGATGGTCATTTCAAGAACAGGAGAACAGCGGATACAGCGTTTTACGTATCGTGAATGGGCAAAGAGAACACGTAAACTATCGAATGCACTGACACAGTTAGGAATGGAGCACGGCACGAAAGTAGGAACGTTCGCTTGGAATCATCATCGACATTTAGAAGCTTATTTCGCAGTGCCTTGTACGGGTGCGATTCTTCATATGATCAACATTCGATTATCGCCTGAACATATTGTGTATATTATTAATCACGCAGAAGACGAAATCTTGCTAGTGGATGCAGAGTTTTTCCCCCATCTTGAAAAAATGGCACCGATGTTGAAGACGGTAAAACATTTTGTGGTCATGGGCGACAGTAAAGATATCCCTGAAACTACATTGGAAAATGTACATTCCTATGAAGCGCTGTTAGAAAGTGCGTCGGATGAGTACGACTATCCACAAGATTTGGATGAAAATACTCCAGCTGGCCTGTGCTACACATCCGCTACGACAGGATTGCCAAAAGGTGTTATGTATACGCACCGAGGATTAGTCCTGCAAAGTTATGCACTCGGATTATCCGATGCGATGGGGGTGTGTGAACGGGATATTGCCATGTCTGTTGTACCGATGTTTCACGTCAACGCATGGGGGATTCCTTTCGCTGGGGTTTTCTATGGTACGACACAAGTTTTGCCGGGACCAGGATTTAATCCGAAAGTGCTACTCGATTTAATTGAAAGCGAAAAAGTCACAATTACTGCGGGCGTTCCAACGATTTGGCTAGCTGTCCTGAAAGAGTTGGAGCAGAATCCACGAGACATCTCTTCATTGCGCGGTATTGTCTGTGGTGGCTCCGCTTCGCCAAAGGGCTTGATTCGGGCATTTGAGGAGAAATACAACGTGCCATTCATTGTCGGCTACGGCATGACGGAAACTTCGCCACTCGTTAGTTTATCGGTGCTAACTTCTTCTATGGATCATTTGACGACAGATGAAAGAATCGATATGCGTGCGTTGCAAGGGTTGGTTATGCCGGGACTTGATATTCGTGTCGTCAATGAAAATGGAGAAGTGCCGTGGGACGGCGAGACGATGGGTGAGTTGACTGTCAGAGGTCCGTGGATTGCGAGTGAATATTATAAAGACGAGCGTACAGAAGAAGCGTTTAAAGATGGTTGGTTGTATACAGGAGATATTGCAGTGATGACAGAAGACGGCTATCTAAAGTTAACGGATCGTACGAAAGATCTGATCAAAAGTGGTGGCGAATGGATTTCTTCTGTTGATTTAGAAAATGCGTTGATGTCGCATGATGATGTTTATGAGGCAGCAGTGATTGCAGTGCCGCATGAAAAGTGGATGGAGCGTCCGCTAGCTTGTGTAGTATTGAATGAGAATGTGGTGGAGGACGACGCCAAAGTACAGGAGTTGAAGGATTCGCTCAAAGTGCAGTTTGCGAGTTGGTGGATTCCAGATGAGATTTTGTTTGTCAAAGAGATTCCTAAGACGTCTGTCGGGAAGTTTTTGAAAGCTGCTTTACGTGATCAGTTGAAGGATCATTATACGCAGAAGTAAAAGACACGCGAGTGCACCGTTTCCCTGCGTTCCACTAACATTTTTTCTGAGAAGTGCGATGATAAGAAAATATAGTTCAAAAGATAAACCCTTCACACTTTAATCCATGTGAAGGGTTTATCTTTTCTTTATTGATCTTTTATTGTGCTTGTGCGAATGCTTGAGATAGTTCGTTGGTGATTTCCGCTTTTTCTTTTTCATCCGAACGCTTCCATAATTGCTCGAAAAACACACCTAACCCTGGTAATAGGTGTTCTTCTCCTCGCTGTATGGCATCGTCGATCACGCTTCGTACGTCAGTGGAGCTATTGTTTGTCATGTTTGCTGAGATTGCGTCGCGAATCTGGAAATTCATTTGTGTCAGCCTCCTTTTGTAGTATCTTTTCCACAACAGTCGCTAAATATACGTTGGTTTGGTACACTGAAAAGAAAAAAAGGATGTTCAGCCTCTTGAATAAACGAATCGAATCAACTCAGAACGCATTAGTGAAACATTGGAAGAAATTGGTTACCACTCGGAAAGAGCGAGATCAGACAAAAGAGTTCGTTGTAGAAGGATTTCACCTTGTTGAAGAAGCTCTTAAACAGCCAAGTTTAGTCATTCAGTTACTTGTGCGTGAAGACATCGAAATTCCGACACATTGGACTGCACCGATTATTGAACTGACTGCTATAGTTGCTAAGGAAATTTCTGAAACAGAACAAACACAAGGTGTTTTTGCGTATTGCAGACAGCCTCAATACGATGAAGCAGATCAGCATCAATGGAAGAAAGTGTTGCTAATTGATGCTGTACAAGATCCAGGCAATATCGGTACGATGATACGTACGGCAGACGCGGCAGGTCTTGATGCAGTAATTTTAGGTAAAGGATGTGCAGATCCATTCAACCCGAAAACGGTTCGCTCTGCGCAAGGTTCTCATTTCCATATTCCTGTCGTACGTGAAGAGTTGACTGTTTGGATAGATCGATTAAAGACCCATCAAGTTCCAATCATCGGCACAGGTTTACAGCAAGCCATTTCACTTAACGAATTAGAAGCACACTCTTCATTCGCGCTACTTGTAGGAAATGAAGGAAGTGGTGTCGACGATGAATTACTGGCGCAAGCTGATCATGTAGTGAAAATCCCGTTATACGGTCAAGCTGAATCATTGAATGTGGCAGTTGCGACTGGAATATTACTGTACACACTACGTCAGCCATGACATCGCTATTGAAGGCGTAAACGATTTACGGTATACTAGAAGGCGAATCAAAGAAAATAGCAATGACCGGGAAGAGTAAATGGCAAGGCACGTGATCAGGGATTTCACACCTCGACTGAAAGTGTGGAAAACGATGCGCCATTGAAGTTCACCCCGTGAGCTGCACGCTTGGACCAGACATGTAAAGGCGTGCCGGCATAGGACCGTTATTCCAATTTAAGTGATTTTGCATCGTCTTTTTTGATGCAAACTAATCAGGGTGGTACCGCGAAATCGACCTCGTCCCTTTTATAGGGGCGAGTTTTTTTGTTTTCGGGAAGTTTAGTGATGTAGCCGCCAAATAGAGAGAGGAGCAAGTACACATGAAGGAACAGTTGCATGAACTGAAAGAACAAGTAATGTTGAAAATCAATGAATCCCATACTGTTAAAGAGTTAAACGATGTACGCGTAGCGTATCTTGGGAAAAAAGGTCCGATTACCGACCTATTAAAAGGGATGGGTAAATTACCTGCTGAAGAGCGTCCGAAGATGGGGGCGCTCGTCAATGAAATCCGAGAAAGTGTAACGGCAATTCTTGAGGAACGTAAAGAGATCCTCGAACAGCAAGCGATCCAAGAACAACTGGAAAGTGAATCGATCGATGTTACGTTACCAGGGCGTCCAATAACACTTGGTAATCATCATCCATTAACACGTGTAGTAGAGGAAATCGAAGACTTTTTCATCAGCATGGGCTATGAAATCGCTGAAGGACCCGAAGTAGAAAAAGATTACTACAACTTCGAAGCACTGAATTTGCCAAAAGGTCACCCGGCTCGTGATATGCAAGATTCCTTCTATATTACAGAGGACATTTTATTACGCACACATACATCACCTGTCCAAGCACGTACGATGGAAGCGAAAGACGGTGCCGCTATCAAAATCATTTGTCCTGGTAAAGTATACCGACGAGATTCGGATGATGCGACGCATTCTCATCAATTCACGCAGATCGAAGGACTGGTTGTGGGCGAAAATATCCGCATGAGCGACTTGAAAGGCACACTTGATTTACTAGCGAAGAAATTATTCGGTGCTGAGCGTGAAATTCGTTTGCGTCCAAGCTTCTTCCCATTCACTGAGCCTTCAGTTGAAATGGATATTTCTTGTTTTAAGTGTGGCGGGTCAGGTTGTAACGTGTGTAAGAAAACTGGCTGGATTGAAATTTTAGGAGCGGGTATGGTCCATCCAAACGTTTTGGAAATGGCTGGCTACAACCCAGAAGAAGTTACAGGATTTGCATTCGGCATGGGGCCGGAAAGAATTGCGATGTTAAAATACGGAGTGGAAGATATTCGTCATTTCTATACAAATGACATTCGGTTTATTTCACAATTCCACCGGTCAGAGGCATAAGGAGGAATATGGATGTTAGTATCAACAAATTGGTTAAGTAATTACGTAGACTGGAATGAACTGTCCATAGAAGAACTGGCAGAAAAAATCACTCGTGCTGGTATTGAAGTAGATGGCATTATTGATCGTTCATTCGGTATGGACAATATTGTAATTGGACATGTGAATAGCTGTGTGAAACATCCTGAAGCGGATAAATTACATATTTGTCAAGTTGATGTAGGTGGAGAGATTTCGCAAATTATTTGTGGAGCTCCAAATATCGCAGAAGGACAAAATGTGATTGTTGCACGACCAGGGGCTATCTTGCCTGGTGGAATGAAAATTAAGAAAGCGAAACTTCGTGGGGAAGAATCTAACGGCATGATCTGTTCGCTGCAAGAACTCGGTATCGAAGGAAAGTTGGTTCCAAAAGCGTATGCAGAAGGAATCTATGTGTTGCCAAGTGACGTGCGTGCTGGAGATAGCGCATTGACGCATCTTGGGTTGTACGATCGTATTTTAGAATTTGATTTAACGCCAAATCGTTCGGATGCACTGAGTATGCTGGGTGTTGCGTATGAAGTAGGAGCGATTTTATCGAAAGATATTAAGCTGCCCGAAATTTCGTATGCAGAGACTGCAGAAAAAGCGCAAGACGTTTTGAAGCTTACTGTAGAAGCAACTGAAGATAATCCCATGTATGTGGCAAAAGTAGTGAAGAACGTCAAAGTGGCGGAATCACCTCAGTGGTTGCAAAACACGTTAATGTCAGCGGGTATCCGACCGCATAATAACGTGGTCGATATCACGAACTATGTATTGATGGAATATGGCCAGCCTCTTCATGCATTTGACTATGACCGTCTCGAAACTAA
Organism: Sporosarcina sp. P3; assembly: GCF_002743415.1. Classification (NCBI taxonomy): domain Bacteria; kingdom Bacillati; phylum Bacillota; class Bacilli; order Caryophanales; family Caryophanaceae; genus Sporosarcina; species Sporosarcina sp. P3. The sequence goes on along the minus strand of NZ_PDZE01000006.1, from coordinate 188,293 downwards.
AGAGATTGTCGTGCGTCATGCTCGTGAAGGCGAAAAAATGGTGACGCTTGATCAAGTAGAACGTACATTAAATGGACAACAACTAGTCATAACGAATGGCAAAGAGCCAGTTGCACTTGCGGGTGTCATGGGCGGCGCTAATTCAGAAGTGTATGAAGGTACTTCAACTGTTGTGATCGAGTCAGCATATTTTGCACCAGGTTCTGTTCGACAAACATCTAAAGAAGTGGGCTTACGCAGTGATGCTAGCACACGCTTTGAAAAAGGTGTAGATCCGAATCGCGTAGCAGAGGCAGCAGAGCGAGCAGCACAATTGATGGCTGAACTGGCAGGTGGAGAAGTACTTGAGGGGTCGGTTACGTTCGACGAACTTGACAAAACACCTGAGAGAATCATTCTCTCACCAGACTACGTAAATAATCGTCTAGGCATGAAGATTGCTATGGATGAAATGAAATCCATTATGGACCGTTTGCAAATCCCGACGGAATTAATCAATGGCCAACTCGTGATGGATATCCCGACGCGACGACAAGACTTGAAAATCAAAGAAGATATGATTGAAGAAATTGCACGTCTATACGGCTATGATGAGATCCCAAAAACATTGCCAATCGTAGAAAGTACACCAGGTGGTTTGACTCCATATCAAACAAAGCGTCGCATTGTCCGCAGATACCTTGAAGCCGCAGGTCTATCGCAAGCTTTAACGTATTCATTGGCTTCACCAAAAGATGCGCAAGCTTTCGCATTGGAGACAGCTCCTGTAACAAAATTGCTTATGCCGATGAGTGAAGAGCGCAGTATTCTTCGACAAAGCATCATTCCACACCTTCTCGACGCTGCAACGTATAACGTAGCTCGCCGCAATGATTCAATTGCACTTTACGAAACAGGATCAGTTTTCCTCGGTATCGAAGAAGACGGTTTACCGAAAGAAGTAGAACATGTTGCAGCCGTATTGACTGGTAAATGGGTTTATCATGCATGGCAAGGCGAAACGAAAAAAGTGGATTTCTTCGTTATGAAAGGAATTGTAGAAGGATTATTTGAGCAGTTAGGTTTGCTCGAACGACTACAATTCACAAAAGCGACGGTGGAGCAAATGCATCCAGGTCGTACAGCTACAATATGGTTAGATGATCAGTCAGTAGGGATCATCGGTCAAGTACACCCAACTGTGCAAAATCATCGTGACTTGCAAGAAACGTATGTCATGGAAATGAACTTGCAGTCTATTATGCAAACTGCGACGGAAGAGCTGTTGTATGAAGCGGTTCCGCGCTATCCTTCCATCTCTCGTGATATTGCTCTAGTTGTTGATCGAGACACATCCGCTGCAGACTTGGAGAAAATTATCGAGCAAGCAGGCGGGAAATTACTGAAGAAAGTTCAGTTGTTTGATTTATATGAAGGGAAGAACGTGGAAGAAGGAACAAAATCCGTTGCGTTCTCTCTAACATACTTCGATCCTGAGCGTACGTTGACGGATGAAGATGTCGTCAAAGCGCACAGTAAAGTATTGGACGCGTTAACTGTGCAAGCAAACGCACAGCTTCGCTCCTAATAAATAAGCAGGCTACCTGTCAGTTTTGTGACGGGTGGCCTGCTCTGTTTTCGTGCCATCTTCTTATTTTTTATAGGCGAGTTTCAATGCCTTTTGTGTATTGGCGAAATGTACTTTCGTAATAGAGTGTAGAAATGGCTCTCCCTTTTTACGGATAACTTGACAAGCTACTTGATCAACTTTAGGACCGGCACCTTTAGGTAATGTGACACCAGCTTGACTACTTAGTTGATCCATTGCTTCAAGGAATGCAACCCGCGCGAGTATAGAGGCTGTCGCTACCGATACATGAAGGTTTTCAGCTTTTGTTGAAAACAGAACTTTGTCTTGAATGATACTAGATTCATCTTTTAAGTAATTATAGTAAACACGCCGCTCTGCAAACTGGTCAATGAGAGTATATTCCGGTAAAACAGGACGCATCTGATCGAGTACTTCCTGAAGGGCTTGGTTATGAAGAATAGCTTTGATTTTGCCTTGCGACCATCCTTTACCTTGGATTTCATTATATTTGACGTTATCAAGCGTCAACACGGAGTAAGTGACAACTTGTTTCAAATCCTCAGCGATTTGCTGCATATACGCATCTGTAAGTTGTTTGGAATCTTTTACTCCTAGTTCTTTCACCAATTCAATCTGCTCACTACTAACAAAACAAGCAGCTACAGTGATAGGACCGAAGAAATCTCCAGTACCTGTCTCATCTGAGCCAAGTACAGATAACGATGCGAAGTTTGCGGGTAACGTATCTCCTTTTGCTCCAGAAGGTGTTACTTTTGCTACAGTTCCTATGTTTCCCCAGCGTGCGGCTTCTCTGTCAGCGCCTGCTCCTTGAAACAATACTTTACCTGACCGGTAAGCAGTGATAGATGTATCAGCAGTTTTGGCTGCGAAAACGACACCTGGTGCATTACGGATGACTTTATTTGTTTCATAGAAGCGAATGACTTCCGGCATTTCCTTTTCAGATAGAACGATGACTTGATTACTCACTTTTTTACCCACTCCTCGAAATGATCTAGTACTCAGTATACCTGAAACTAGAATTTCTACCGAAAAAATAATGTCTGAAATTCGAATCTCGTGTCCATATGAGGCGTAATTGATTCACAAGTAATTGATTTTCATGGTATGATTATAAAAGGGTTTTTAAGAGGGAGGGCGTAAAAATGGCGGACAAAAAAAGAGCAAGAGTGACAGTTGATATCTACGGACAAACATATACGGTTGTTGGTACGGAACCATCTGCACATGTACGTTATGTAGCCTCGCTCGTTGATGAAAAAATGCGCGAAATCAGTAAGCATAATCGACACCTCGACAGCAAGAGGATTGCTGTTCTGACAGCGGTAAATAGTGTCCACGAATTTCTGAAACTACAAGACAGAGTAAAAGAATTAGAAGAAGAAGTGAAAAACATGAAGGGTTGAGGGGCGAAATATGATAGATTTACTCATTATTTTACTGCTTGTAGGCGGCCTGATTGCAGGCTTTAGACGCGGATTCATCGTACAGCTCATCCATATGTTAGGATTGATTGTATCGGTAATCGTAGCGTATAAATTCTACAAGCCATTTGCAGAAAAATTAATACTATGGATACCTTATCCAGGGGCGACTGCAGCCGATTCACTGAGCTGGACGTTCGATAACTTGGATTTGGATATGACGTTTTACCGGTTGATCGCATTTATCCTGATTTTTGTCGGAATGAAGTTAGTTTTGCAATTAGTAGGTTCCATGCTAGACTTTATCAAGCATATTCCGATCCTTGGTTTTGGCGCACGTCTGATTGGTGCTGGACTAGGCTTTATTGAATTCTATGTCATCATCTTTTTCGTTTTATCTTTACTGGCGATGCTTCCTGTTGAAGTCATCCAAAACTCATTAGGTCATTCATTGCTGGCGAAAGCGATGTTCGAACATACGCCAATTATTTCCTCGGCAATAAAGAATTGGTGGTTCGTTTATATAGGCTAACGCTTGTAAATAATGTACTGTACATATGAACTAAAAGCTTCCCGAACGCGTGGAAGCTTTTTTAACAGAGTGGGGAGGATACTGACGTGAATAAAAAGACGATAATCCGTACATTTGAAAAAATTGCCTTATACATGGAGCTACTTGGAGAAAATCATTTCAAGGTAGCAGCATTTAGAAAAGCCGCTTCGACTTTAGAATTGGACACGAGAAGTCTTGCGGAGATGGATGATATCTTGTCATTGAAGGGAATCGGCAAAGGGACCGGTGCGGTCATTGTGGATTTGATGGAGAAAGGAACTTCAGATGTCTTGACGGAGCTTGAAGAGAAAGTTCCGAAAGGATTGATTCCTCTCTTGAATATCCCTGGACTTGGCGGAAAGAAAATAGCCAAACTACGAGAAGCGTTAAACATTGATTCGATTGAATCACTTCAAGCGGCTTGCGAACGACAAGAGGTAAGCAAAATTCCTGGATTCGGTAAAAAGACAGAAGAAAATTTATTGCGTGAAATTGAAATACTCGCAAATCGTTCCGGTAAGACACCGATTTGGCAAGTGACTAAAGTCGTTGAGATCGTGCAAGCTGAATTAGAGTTGATCGATGAGATTCAAAAGTATCAAGTAGCAGGGAGTTATCGCAGGCGGGAAGAAGAAAGTTCAGATGTGGACTGGATTCTCGTAACTGAAGAACCGCAAATCGTTCGGGAAAAAATATTGGCTGCTTTACCGATCGAAAAAGTGATTGCAGCAGGGGACGCGAAACTGTCGATTTCACTGGACACAGAAAACCCTATCGATGCAGATTTCCGTTTTGTCACGGAAAACCAATTCGCGACTGCGCTTCATCATTTTACTGGCTCCGCCGCACATAACATACGGATGCGTCAGTTGGCTAAAAATCGCAAACAGAAAATTAGTGAATACGGTGTGGAAGACGAAACAGGACATGTGCAGACATTTTCTAGTGAAACGGAATTCTTTGCACACTTTGATTTGCCGTTTATTCCTCCAAGTATTCGTAAGGACGGAACGGAGCTTGATCGAGCAGAAGAAATCTCTACACTTGTCACACCTGATTTGATTCGTTCTGATTTGCATATGCACACTACTTGGTCAGATGGCGGTCATTCCATTGAAGAAATGGTAGAAGCCTGTCGTGCAAAAGGTTATTCACATTTGGTCATCACCGATCATTCGCATTATTTAAAAGTAGCAAATGGTTTAACACCTGAGCGTTTATTGAAGCAAATAGAAGAAATTCGTGCAGTGAACGCGAAGTACGATGATATTGAGGTGTTCTGCGGAACGGAGATGGACATTCTGCCAGATGGGAAGTTAGATTTTGAAGATGAGATTCTAGAGCAACTTGACTTTGTCATTGCGTCTATTCACTCTAGTTTCAATCAACCACAAGAGCAAATTATGGAGCGTCTACATGCCGCGTGTAAAAATCCGCACGTACACATGATTGCCCACCCGACAGGTCGTATTATTGGTCAACGCGAAGGGTATAATCCGGATATCGAGCAGCTCATTAAGTGGGCGAGCGAATATGGCAAAATACTAGAAGTGAACGCCAGTCCATATCGTTTGGATTTACGCACAGAACACATCATGCAAGCAATAGAAGCTGGTGTCAATATTGCAATCAATACAGATGCGCATGCGACTGAACAGCTTGATATTATGCCGATTGGCGTAGAATACGCACAAAAAGCTTGGCTTGCTGCTGAACAAGTAGTCAATACATGGCCGCTTGAGACATTTATTGAGAAAGTGATCCGTAGATGAAAGGGAGTGTAAGACATTGGAAAAGCGTGTCTTGAAAACACTTGAATTTGATAAAATCATTCAACAAGTAGCGGCACAATGTACGTCCATCGCGGGCCGTGCACATATAGAACAGTTAGTACCTTCAACAAACCTCGAAGATGTCAATCGGTTACTTGAGGAAACAGATGAAGGATTAGCACTTTTACGAATCCGCGGGAATGTCCCAATGGGTGGAATCCATGATATTCGATCCCATGCGAAACGAGCGCAAATTGGCGGCATGTTAAGCGCAATGGAATTAGTGGAAATTGCTGACACGATCCGGGCCAGTAGAATTCTTCGTCAGTTTTTAGAAGCGGTTACAGCTGAGGACGAGATTACTATTCCTCATTTAATCGCACGTAAGGAAGCGATGCCGATCCTGACGGCAATCGAACATGAAGTCAATGCAGCGATCGATGACAATGGTCGAGTGATGGACAGTGCTTCATCCGGGTTACGTTCGATCCGTCAAAGTTTACGTATCCAAGAAAGTCGTGTGCGTGAACGTCTTGAAAGTTATACGAGAGGGAAAAATGCATCGAAAATGTTGTCTGATGCAATCGTCACAATGCGAAATGATCGTTATTGTATTCCCGTTAAAGCAGAATATCGTTCACACTATGGCGGTGTAATTCACGATATGTCATCATCTGGCCAGACGTTATTCATCGAACCGGATGCAGTCGTACAAGCGAATAACGAGATTCGTGAATTGAAAGTCAAAGAACAGGAAGAAATTGAAAAGATTTTGCTTGCCTTATCTGCAAGTATTCAAGAAATCGCCCATGAGCTATTTACATTGGTGCAGCTATTGGCAGAAGTAGATGTCATTTTAGCAAAAGCTAAGTATGGTACTGCAAATAAATGTACAAAACCAGCAGTTAACGCAGATGGCTATATGCGACTGTCTAAAGCGCGTCACCCGCTCCTACCGATTAATGAAGCGGTAGCGAATACGATTGAATTTGGCGCCGATGTCACAACCATTGTGATCACAGGTCCAAATACAGGTGGTAAAACAGTTACACTAAAAACAGTTGGCCTTTGCACGTTGATGGCACAAGCAGGTCTACCTATTCCAGTACTTGATGGCTCTGAAGTCGCCGTCTTTGATTCGATTTATGCAGATATCGGTGATGAGCAATCAATCGAACAGAGCTTGAGTACGTTTTCATCTCATATGGTCAACATTGTGAATATATTGAAGAAGTTCGATGAACGTTCTCTATTATTATTCGATGAATTAGGTTCAGGGACAGATCCTCAAGAAGGTGCTGCTCTTGCCATATCCATTTTGGATGAAGTGCACGGCACGGGCGCACGTGTGATGGCGACCACTCACTATCCCGAATTAAAAGCGTATAGCTTTAACCGAACAGGTGTAGCCAATGCGAGTGTTGAATTTGACATTGACACATTGAGCCCGACTTATCGTTTACTGATCGGTGTACCAGGACGAAGTAACGCGTTTGAAATTTCCAAACGACTAGGTTTACAAAGTCATGTAATCGATCGCGCAAAGAGTTTCACAGGAGAAAATCGCGGAGAAGTAGATTCCATGATTGCCTCTCTTGAAACGAGTCGTGTACAATCCGAAAAAGATGCTGAACGTACACATGACGTACTTTTGGAAACTGAGAAGCTGAAGAAAGAATTGCACGATAAATTACAAGAATTCGAAGAGCAAAAAGACCGTTTAACGGAAGCGGCCAAAGAGAAAGCGAAAAAAATCGTAGATCAGGCTAAAACAGAATCCGAAGCGGTTATTTCAGACTTACGTGCTCTACGAATGAATGCAGGAGCCAGCGTGAAGGAGCATGAGTTAATCGAAGCTCGAAAGCGTTTGGAAGGCGCTGCACCTGAAGAAAAGAAAAAGAAAGCCATTAAAGCTCAAGCAGGACCTCGTCCGTTACAACAAGGAGACGAAGTGAAAGTACTTGCCTATGGACAAAAAGGAACTCTTGTTGAAAAAGTATCAGACAAAGAGTGGGTCGTTCAAATTGGTATTTTGAAGATGAAATTACCGGAATCGGGATTGCAATATACGAAACCTGAAAAAGAAAAGAAACAAACCACAGTTTCAGCAGTAAGAGGGCGTTCGGGGCATGTTAAAATGGAGCTTGATTTACGTGGTGAACGATATGAAGATGCCCTAGCGCGAACCGAGAAGTATATTGATGACGCGTTACTGTCTAACTACCATCAAGTGAACATTATTCACGGTAAAGGAACGGGTGCACTTCGACAAGGTGTTCAACAATATTTGAAAAAACATTCACGCGTTAAATCCTATCGCTTTGGTGAAGCGGGCGAAGGTGGAAGTGGCGTGACTGTAGTAGAATTAAAATAAATGAAACCTTTCAGCTGCTTGGGCCGTATGACAAGCAAGAGAACATAAAGAAGGTGTGGCGTTATGAATCATACGGGATTTTGGAGTCATCCATTAGTTGAGACGGCCGGGTATTTCAGTGTCGTTACACTGTGCTTGATCGTCTCAATGGTACTATTTGAAATCGTAACAAAATATAAAAACTGGGAAGAGATCCGTAAAGGGAATTTGTCAGTGGCGATGGCAACAGGCGGAAAGATATTTGGTGTCGCTAATATATTCCGTTATTCTATCGAGCAGCATAATAGCCTGCCGCAGATGATGGGCTGGGGCTTATACGGTTTTGTGCTTCTCGTCTTCGCCTATTTGCTGTTCGAATTCCTAACACCGAAATTTAAAGTGGACAAGGAGATCCAGGCTGACAACCGCTCCGTAGGATTTATTTCGCTCTGTATTTCGGTAGGTCTGTCATTCGTCATCGGCGCCAGTATTTCATAGGAGATCGCATATTATGGAAAGATTAATTAAGATACTATTAGTAGTCTGTGTACTTTTCGTCCTCGTCGGCGTGTACTGGCTCTTCAACAACACACCATGACCTCGGTCTTGGTGTTTTTTGTATGTAAAATGCGGGAGAGGAATGATGCTCTAGCTGGCCGACGCCCATGGGCTCGCGTTCCCTCTGTAGCGGAAAAGCATTTATATCTTATATTCAGCTTCTCAATTTTTAGAAATGAATATAAGTACTGTCTCTCACATAGACTAAGAGGTATGTATGCAAAAGAATAAAGCGCTTTCATATTTATCTTGTAAACTAATTAGTTTATCGATATACTAATGAATAAGGAATGTTCTAACAATTACATGAATGTAAAGGAGTTGTAAAGATGACAAATAAACCTTGGCTTGCTGCATATCCGAAAGAAATTCCGACTACTTTAGAATACGAAAATATTCCATTGCAAGACTATCTAACAAGGTCTAGCAAAAAGTATTCAACTAACACAGCCATTCATTTTATGGGGAAAGACATCACGTTCAAAGAATTTCACGAGTCTGCTCTAAAATTTGCTAGCTACTTGCAAAAATTAGGAGTTGTAAAAGGTGATCGCGTAGCCATCATGCTTCCAAACTGTCCGCAAAGCGCCATCGCATACTTTGGTATTCTTTATGCAGGTGCAATAGTAGTCCAAACTAATCCATTGTATACAGAGCGTGAATTGCATTATCAACTCTCTGATTCGGGTGCAAAAGTCATTATTTCACTTGATATCCTGTTTCCACGGGTTACGAAAGCAATGAATGGAACTGCGCTTGAAAATATTATCATTACGGGAATCAAAGATTATCTTCCATTTCCCAAAAATCTAGTTTATCCTTTCATTCAGAAAAAAGAGCATAAGTTGACTGTAAAAGTAGAACATCGTGGCATTCATCATTTATATACCGAAATCATGAAATCAACAAAACCTGATCCGATTCATATAGCTTATGAGAAAGGCGATATTGCCTTATTGCAGTATACAGGAGGAACGACAGGCCCTCCGAAAGGTGTAGAACTGACACATTCCAATTTAATCAGCAATACTGAAATGTGTAGTGCTTGGTTATATAAAACAACGGATGGCGAAGAAACGATTATGGGTATTCTACCGTTCTTCCATGTCTATGGGATGACGACAGTTTTGATTTTCGCTGTAATGAAAGGTCATAAGATGGTGTTGATTCCTAAATTTGATTTCAAGACTGCATTACAAGATATTGACAAACAAAAACCTACGTTATTCCCAGGTGCACCTACGATCTATATTGGACTGTTGAATCATCCTGATTTAGAAAAATATGATCTATCTTCTATTAAAGCTTGTATCAGTGGATCTGCCGCATTACCAATTGAAGTGAAAGAAAAGTTTGAAGCAGTAACAGGTGGCAAACTTGTAGAAGGATATGGCTTAACAGAAACATCTCCTGTTGCTATGGCGAACTTTGTGTGGGATGGATTGGAAAAGCGTGGCTCTATCGGAGTTCCATGGCCAGATACGGATGGATGTGTGCTGGGGCCTGGCTCATCAGAACCGTTACCAGTAGGAGAAATTGGAGAGATTGCAGTCAAAGGACCTCAAGTTATGACAGGTTATTGGAATAGACCTGACGACACACAGGAATCATTCCGTGATGGATGGTTTTTGACAGGGGATCTAGGGTATATGGATGAGGACGGATACTTCTATGTTGTCGATCGCAAAAAGGATATGATTATCGCAAGCGGCTTCAATGTCTACCCACGTGAGATTGAAGAAGTCCTATATGAACATCCAGCCATTCTAGAATGTATCGTAGCTGGTGTACCAGATCCATATCGCGGTGAAACAGTTAAAGCTTATATTGTGTTAAAAGAAGGATATTCCATAACAGAAAAAGAATTAGATACGTATTGCAGAAAACAGCTTGCTGCATTTAAAGTTCCAAAGCATTATGATTTCCGTGAAGATCTTCCCAAAACAGCAGTAGGTAAAATTTTGCGTAGAACATTAGTTGAGGAAGAGCGAAAAAAATTAACGGAAGTGCAAAATTCATTAAAAAGTTCGTGACAAAATGCTTGACTATAACTCAAAAGAATATTAATATGAAAATATGAATGAATCATCATTCATATTTTTCTTTTTGGTGGTGAAACATTAATGAAGCGAACAAAACCTAAATATAAACAAATTGTAGATGCTGCAGTAATCGTGATTGCAGAGAATGGATACCACCAAGCACAAGTCTCAAAAATTGCTAAAGAAGCTGGAGTTGCGGATGGAACAATTTATTTATATTTTAAAAATAAAGAAGACATCCTCGTATCTGTATTCAGAGAAAAAATGGAAATATTCGTAGAAAACATTAAAGAAATATTAAAAAGAGATCTTCCCATTGCAGAAAAATTGCAATTGGTTGTAGAAAACCATTTTACCGTCCTACAAGAAGATCCTCACTTAGCGATCGTCACACAATTGGAACTCAGACAGTCAAATAAAGATCTGCGATTCCAAATCAATAATGTGTTGAAAGAATATATGGTTTTGTTGGATACTTTGCTTGAAGAAGGGGTAGAGAAAGGAGAGTTGTCTCCCAATCTTGACCTGAGACTAGCAAGGCAGATGTTATTTGGCACAATGGACGAGACCATTACCTCTTGGGTGATGAACGAACAGAAATTTAATTTAGTTAGATTAGCACCTAAAGTTAGTGACATGCTATTGCATGGTTACAAACTACAGTAAGCATTGTATTAAAGGAGAGATCGTAGATGACATTGATTAACTTGGAGAAAGACGGACATGTCGCATTAGCGAAAATTGACCATCCACCAGCGAACGCACTGTCTTCGAAACTGATTGAAGAAGTGGATCAGCTATTAACTAGTGTAGAGCATGACGACGATGTCCGCGTTGTGGTTCTGTACGGTGAAGGTCGATTCTTCTCAGCGGGTGCTGACATTAAAGAATTTACAACAGTGGATACAGGGGCGGCGTTCTCAAAGCTTTCTAGTAAAGGACAAGAAGTTTTCGAGCGTTTAGAGAATTTTCCTAAACCTGTAATCGCTTCCATTCATGGAGCGGCACTTGGCGGTGGGTTAGAGCTTGCTATGGCTTGCCATATCCGTTTGGTTACAAAAAGTGCAAAACTAGGCTTGCCTGAATTACAACTAGGTCTCATTCCTGGATTTGCGGGCACACAACGTTTACCACGACTAGTTGGTGTAGCGAAGGCAGCAGAAATTATGTTGACTAGCGATCCAATCTCAGGCGAAGACGCAGTACAGTGGGGGCTTGCAAACCATTCATATTCGGATGAAGAACTCTCGGCTGAAACATTGAAGCTTGCAAAGAAGATTTCTCAAAAGAGTCCAATTGCAGTGAAACATGCTTTACGTATGCTTTCATACTCAAAAGATCAGTCGTTTTATGAAGGTGTCGAAGAAGAAGCTAAGTCATTTGGAGATGTTTTCGTCTCTGAAGATGCAAAAGAAGGTATTCAAGCATTTATCGAAAAACGTCAACCTACATTTACAGGGAAGTAATTATCGAATAGGAGGTTCTATTAATGAACATTTATGCATTAGTAAAAAGAACATTTGATACGGAAGAAAAAATCTCAATCTCAAACGGTGCGATTGCTGAAGATGGTGCAGAATTCATCATTAACCCATACGATGAGTACGCAGTAGAAGAAGCTATTAAACTACGTGACGAACACGGTGGAGAAGTCACTGTATTATCAATCGGTGACGAAGATTCCGAGAAACAATTGCGTACAGCATTGGCGATGGGTGCAGACAAAGCAGTACTCATCAATATTGAAGACGACATTGATGATATCGATGAATATACGTCTGCGAAAGTTATTGCAGATTACTTGAAAGATAAAGATGCTGATCTGATTCTAGCAGGTAACGTCGCAATTGATGGCGGGTCAGGACAAGTAGGACCTCGTGTAGCAGAATTACTAGGCATTAACTACGTCACGACAATTACTGAGTTAACAATAGACGGAACGAACGCAACAGTGGTACGCGATGTAGAAGGGGACTCGGAAACGATTGAAACGTCCCTACCACTTCTAGTAACAGCACAACAAGGTCTAAACGAACCGCGTTATCCTTCTTTGCCTGGAATTATGAAAGCTAAGAAGAAACCTCTGGAAGATCTAGAGTTCGATGATCTAGACCTAGATGAAGATGACGTAGAAGCGAAGACGGAAACGAAAGAAGTCTTCCTACCACCGGCTAAAGAAGCGGGACGTGTACTTGAAGGAGAGCCGGCAGATCAAGCGGCTGAACTGATAAAATTATTGCGTAACGAAGCGAAAGTAATTTAATTCATATAGAGAACCGTAATTAGGAGGGACTACATTATGTCAAAGAAAATGTTGGTTTTAGGTGAAGCACGTGATGGAGAACTACGTAACGTATCATTTGAAACAATTGCAGCAGCAAAAAATATATCAGATGGCGGAGAAGTTGTCGCTGTTCTTATAGGAGATCAAGTTCAGTCACTTGGCGAAGAAATGATTCATTATGGAGCGGATCGTGTAGTAACGGTTGAGCACCCACACTTGAAGCACTACACGCCAGACGGCTTTGGACAGGCATTCCTAGCAGTCTATGAAGATGAATCTCCTGATGGTGTCGTATTCGGGCACACAGCTATGGGTAAAGATTTATCACCAAAAATTGCAAGCAAACTTGGAGTCGGATTGATTTCAGATGTTACGAAGATTGAAGGAGAAGGCGATGATGCAGAATTCATCCGCCCGATCTATTCTGGTAAAGCGTTCGAAAAAGTAGAAATTAAAGAAGGCTTACAATTTATCACAATCCGTCCGAACAACATTGAGCCGTTAGCGCATGACGCAGGCCGCTCAGGTGACGTAACAGCGAAAACTGTAGAAATTACAAATCTTCGTTCCGTTATCAAAGACGTAGTACGTAAATCAACAGAAGGCGTAGATTTATCTGAAGCAAAAGTTATCGTAGCGGGCGGGCGTGGAGTTAAAGGGCCTGAAGGATTTGAGCCTTTAAAAGAGTTAGCAGATCTTCTAGGCGGCGCAGTTGGTGCTTCACGTGGAGCATGTGACGCGGACTACTGTGACTATTCACTACAGATTGGTCAAACAGGTAAAGTGGTTACTCCAGACTTGTATATCGCAGCTGGAATTTCAGGAGCGATCCAGCACGTAGCAGGTATGTCCAACTCGAAAGTTATTGTAGCCATCAACAAAGATCCAGAGGCGAACATCTTTAAAATTGCCGATTACGGTATCGTAGGTGACATCTTCGAGATTATTCCTATCATGATCGAAGAAATTAAAAAAATCAAAGTCAGCTAAAGAATGAAGATAGGCATTATTTTAGCTCCTTCTATACCTCCATGATATAATACGAATATAGTTAAAGACTAAGGAGGAAATTAGAATGGCAATTATTAATGCAACGGATTCAAACTTTGCTGAAAACGTAAAAGAAGGCGTAGTACTAGTGGACTTTTGGGCACCTTGGTGCGGACCATGTAAAATGATCGCTCCTGTACTTGAAGAACTTTCAGGTGAACTTGAAGGAAAAGCGAACATTGTAAAAGTAAACGTGGATGATAACCAAGCAACTGCTAGCCAGTTCGGTATCATGTCGATCCCAACACTACTTCTCTTTAAAGATGGAGAAGTGGCTGAAAAAGTAGTAGGTTTCCAACCAAAAGAAGCACTTGCACAACTAGTAGAAAAACACGCATAAATATAAAAGACCGGGCCGCAAGAGCAGCTCGGTCTTTTAGTAGGTGAAAATAATGAATGAAATCATTGAACATAAACTTTCAATCCTTCCCGATTTGCCGGGTTGCTATTTAATGAAGGATCGTCAAGGTACTGTCATTTATGTCGGGAAAGCAAAAGTGTTGAAAAACCGTGTGCGTAGCTATTTTACGGGTTCCCATGATGGCAAGACCCAGCGATTGGTCGGGGAAATAGAGGACTTTGAATATATAGTTACCAATTCTGAAATTGAGGCATTGATTTTAGAATTAAACATGATTAAGAAATACGATCCGAAATACAATATTATGCTTAAAGATGACAAAACATATCCTTACTTAAAAATTACGAATGAACGTCATCCAAAGTTGATCATTACACGCAAAGTCAATAAAAAATCTGGTAAATATTTCGGGCCGTACCCTAACGCTACAGCCGCTCATGAAACGAAAAGATTACTGGATCGCTTATATCCGTATCGCAAATGTCAAAGTATTCCTGCGCGGGCGTGTTTGTATTATCATATCGGTCAATGTCTGGCGCCTTGTATTAAAGAAGTGCCTGCCGAAGCGTATACCGAAATGATTGCAGATATTACTCGATTCTTAAATGGCGGGTATAAGGAAGTAAAAAAAGAACTTCAACAAAAAATGAATGAAGCAGCAGAAGAATTAGAATTTGAACGAGCGAAAGAATATCGTGATCAAATTACCAATATTGAAACCGTTATGGAAAAACAGAATATGAATGCGAATGATTTTACAGACCGTGACATTTTTGGCTATGCAGTTGATAAAGGCTGGATGTGTGTGCAAGTATTCTTTGTCAGACAAGGTAAAATGATCGAACGGGATGTATCCATTTTCCCGGCTTATCAAAACCCTGAAGAAGAATTACTGACGTATCTAGGTCGTTTCTATGGAGAAGCTCAACATTTATTACCAAAAGAAGTATTACTTCCAGAAACCGTTGATTTTGCGTTGGCAGATCAATTGCTCGATACGAATGTGTTCATACCACAACGTGGAAAGAAAAAGGATCTTGTTAAACTGGCTGCTAAAAACGCGTCCATTGCATTAAACGCGAAGTTCCAAATAATTGAACGTCAAGAAGAGCGTACCATTGGTGCGTGTGAAGAACTTGGGGAAGCGATGAATATTAGCATACCTCTTCGTATTGAAGCTTTCGATAACTCACATACACATGGCGTGGAACCTGTTTCCGCCATGATATCATTTGTAGATGGAAGACCTAATCGCAAAGATTACCGAAAGTATAAAACGAAGACGGCCGCAGCACATGACGACTACGGTGCAATGCGTGAAGTCGTGAGAAGACGCTATACACGTGTATTAAAGGATCAATTGCCTTTGCCTGATTTAATCGTTATTGATGGTGGAAAAGGACAGATGGAAATTGCTCGGGAAGTGCTAGAGGATGAACTAGGCCTCTCCATTCCGATAGCTGGATTGGCGAAAGATGATAAACATAATACAGCACAGTTGCTATATGGTCATCCGCCAGAGATTGTTCCGTTAAAGAAGACAAGTGAGGCATTTTATTTGCTGCAACGTGTTCAAGATGAGGTCCATCGATTTGCTATTACATTCCACAGACAGCGGCGGGGGGCGTCTTCACTAACTTCTTCACTGGATGGAATTGAAGGGGTTGGCCCGAAACGTAAACAGCAATTACTGAAACACTTTAAAACAGTGAAGGCCATTCGTGAAGCAACACCTGAACAATTGAAAGAAGCAGGGATGCCAAAGAAAGTCGCCGATGAGTTACTTGCCCATTTCCAACAACCTGAGACAGCTGAAAAGCCCCTTACTGAATAAAGTCGAGGGGCTTTCATTGACATATAATGTTTTTCTTCCATATTATTGCTAGGCGTTTATTTTCACTACACATTCTGAGAATAATTGGTGAATTAAATTAAAAGCGTAAATTTCATGAATAAATGAGTGGAGTAGGGTATTGGAAATAAACGCTAATCTCTCAAATCCTTATTTCTATGGGCTTCAAACTATGTCAAGCAGTGTCGGATCGTAAGAAAAGCAACGCGTTATTCGACGTTGTTAGAAAAATCATAATCTACTATAAAAAGCACACAGCGTCTTGACCTGTCCAATACAGAGGAGTACAATATACATGTTATCATATTGTACCATGAAGAGAGATACTGGCGAATGCGAACTAGATAGAGAACCGCATCATGACAGTATAATCTCAGAAATAAGGGAGGGTAAAAGACTTGTCGAAAGAAACAGATTTTTTCTTACGCCGTCTACATTCGTTGCTTGGTGTAATTCCAGTTGGACTATTTGTTGCCCAACACTTAGTTATTAACCATTTTGCAACGCGCGGTGAGGAAGCATTCAACACAGCATCTAATTTTATGGGGAACTTGCCGTTTGTATTGTTCTTGGAATGGTTTATTATTTACATTCCACTCATGTTCCACGCGTTTTACGGAGTGTACATAGCTTTCTCAGCGAAATACAATGTGGGCAGTTATAGCACTTTTCGTAACTGGATGTTCACATTCCAACGTTTCACGGGTGTATTCCTTGTCATCTTCATTGCTTGGCACGTATACGAAACTCGTATTCAAAAAGCGCTTGGAGCTGAAGTAGACTTCAACATGATGGCCGATATCTTATCGAACCCACTTATGCTTGTATTCTACATCCTAGGTATTCTATCTGCTACTTTCCACTTAGCAAATGGACTTTGGTCTTTCTGTGTTACATGGGGAATTGCACAATCACCAAGATCACAAAAAATCGTATCGTATATTACAATCATTGTATTCCTAGTACTTTCTGTAATTGGAATTCAAGCACTTCTAGCTTTTGTGTGAATAACTAACTAACTAATGAAATTACGTATAATTGAGGAGTGACACAATAATGGCAAAAGGCAGATTGATTGTCGTCGGTGGAGGACTAGCTGGACTAATGGCTACCATCAAATCAGCAGAAGCTGGTGTACCGGTTGACTTGTTCTCGCTAGTACCAGTAAAACGTTCCCACTCCGTATGTGCCCAAGGCGGCATTAACGGTGCTGTAAACACGAAAGGTGAAGGCGACTCGGTCGACATTCACTTTGACGATACAGTTTACGGTGGAGACTTCCTAGCGAATCAAAAACCAGTACAAGCAATGACGGCAGCAGCTCCTGGAATCATCCATTTGTTGGACCGTATGGGCGTTATGTTTAACCGTACGCCAGAAGGTCTCTTGGATTTCCGTCGTTTCGGTGGTACACTTCACCACCGTACAGCGTATGCAGGTGCGACAACTGGACAACAGTTACTTTATGCTCTTGACGAACAAGTGCGTTCGCATGAGGTATCTGGATTAGTACAAAAATACGAGCATTGGGAATTCCTTGGAATCATCAAAGATGAAGAGGGAACATGCCGCGGTATTAAAGCACAAAACATGAAGACAATGGAAATCCAAGCATTTAAAGCGGATGCTGTCATCATGGCAACGGGTGGCCCTGGTATTATTTTCGGTAAGTCTACGAACTCTGTAATCAATACAGGTTCTGCGGCATCGATCGTATATCAACAAGGTGCAAAATATGCAAATGGTGAATTTATTCAAATCCACCCAACAGCAATTCCTGGGGACGACAAACTTCGTCTCATGAGCGAATCAGCACGTGGTGAAGGTGGGCGTATTTGGACATATAAAGATGGGAAGCCTTGGTACTTCTTGGAAGAAAAATATCCGGACTACGGTAACTTAGTTCCTCGGGATATCGCAACACGTGAAATCTTTGATGTATGCGTAAACCAAAAACTAGGTATCAACGGTGAGAACATGGTGTACTTGGATCTATCCCACAAGGATCCTAAAGAACTTGATATTAAACTCGGTGGAATCATCGAGATTTATGAAAAGTTCACAGGAGACGATCCGCGTAAATTGCCAATGAAGATTTTCCCAGCTGTTCACTATTCAATGGGTGGACTATGGGTAGATGATCATCAGCAAACAAGTATCCCTGGCCTATTCGCAGCAGGTGAATGTGACTTCTCGCAACACGGTGCAAACCGTTTGGGAGCGAACTCCTTACTATCTGCAATCTATGGTGGTATGGTCGCAGGACCGTACGCAATTGATTACATGAAACATTTGAAGAGAACAGCTGATGAATTACCAGCAACGATCTTCGAAGAAGCAGTGAAAGAAGAACAGCAGAAATGGGAAGACACTCTCAAGATGAATGGTACAGAGAATGCGTACGTACTTCACAGAGAGCTAGGCGAATGGATGACTGACAACGTAACGGTTGTTCGTTTCAATGATAAACTGAAGCAGACAGACGATAAAATTGTCGAGTTACTTGAGCGTTATGAAAATATTAATATTACGGATACACAGCAATGGTCAAACCAAGGAGCTATGTTTACACGCCAGCTGAAAAACATGCTTTATCTAGCACGTGTAATTACTTTAGGCGCATTGAATCGTGATGAAAGCCGTGGCGCGCACTATAAGCCAGAATTCCCGAATCGTGACGATGAGAACTTCTTGAAAACAACAATTGCGGAATTTGACGGAGTTTCTGCACCAATTATTTCGTATGAAGATGTAGATACATCTCTTATTCCTCCACGTATCCGTGATTACTCAGCGAAGAAAGGAGATTGATAAAAGTGAGCGAACAACAAACTGCAACTGCTACAAAAACTGTCGTATTTGACATTCAACGTCAAGATACTGCCACTTCAAGCCCTTATGTAGAAAGATTTGAAGTTCCATACCGTCCGAATATGAACGTAATTTCGGCTCTAATGGAAATCAGACGTAACCCAGTAAATGCCAAAGGTGAAAAAACAACTCCTATTAACTGGGATATGAACTGTTTGGAAGAAGTTTGTGGCGCATGTTCAATGGTGATCAACGGTCGTCCTCGTCAGTCATGTACTGCGCTGGTTGATCAGTTAACACAACCTATTAAACTTGAGCCTATGCGTACATTCCCAGTCGTTCGTGACTTGGTTGTTGACCGTGAATTCATGTTCGATTCGTTAAAGCGTATCAAAGCATGGGTTCCGATCGATGGTACGTATGACCTTGGTGAAGGTCCTCGTATGCCTGAACGTAAACGTCAATGGGCATATGAACTATCTAAATGTATGACTTGCGGTGTATGTCTAGAAGCTTGTCCGAACGTAAACGACAAGACGAATTTCATGGGTCCTGCATTAATGTCACAAGTGCGTCTATTCAACGCACATCCAACTGGTTCAATGAACAAAGACGAGCGTTTGGCTACTGTTATGGGAGACGGAGGAATCACTGAGTGTGGTAACGCACAAAACTGTGTAGTTGCATGTCCTAAAGGTATTCCGTTAACGACTTCTATTGGAGCAATTGGCAGAGCAACAACAATCCAAATGTTTAAGGACTTCTTCGGAAGTGACCATCAAGTAGATTGATTTCTATAAATAAAGCTGTCCAGGAAGTCTATGACTTTCTTGGACAGCTTTTTTAGTGTTTACTGCTTTTCAATTTATGGTAGGGAGAATAGGTTGATGAATGGATATAGAAGTCTAAGGTTGCTCCCTTAGAGAATGCTCTTTGTTTGAGCTATTATTTCCGCCTGGTAACCAATTGACATTGCGTTAACAGTAGCGTCATAAATGTTATTTGACGTCAATTTGTATTTTGCTATAATAAAGTAATGAATAGTTATTCATTATGAAGGAGTGCGGATCAATGAGAGAAAGTTATATTGAGGATTTGGAGCAATGGGTCGAAGGATTTCATTTTCACGCCAATGTTTCCGTTCGTTTTTCAGAGACGGATATGTATGGGCATCTGAACAATACAAAGGTATTTGCCTATTTTGAATATGCTCGAATCGAGTATTTGAAACATGTAAATCTTATGGAAAAGTGGATTGATCCAAAGGGCACAACTATTCCAATAGTAGCGGATTTACAATGCGATTTCGCAAAGCAAGTGTACTTTGACGAAAAGTTACAAATCCATGTGAAAGCCAATAGTATGGGTACGAGTTCAGTTGATTTGCATTATATGGCTAAGAATGAACGTAATGAAATCGTCTTAACAGGTAGAGGTGCTATCGTTCAAGTGGGTAAAGGTGATGGAAGACCCGTAGCATGGATGGAAGAAGAGAGAAGGATGTTCCTAGAAAACTCGTAAAAGCCTACACAGACGCCCTTACGCTTACATATCCTAAGGGGAAAGCGTAAAGAGGAGGGGCGCATCTTGGATGAAATGCAAAACCGTTCTTTATTAACAAATCGAGAACGACAGATTTTCACTTTGCTGGTAGATGATTTTACAACAAAAGAAATTGCTGGACAATTGACTATTAGTGAGAAAACCGTACGAAATCATATTTCAAATACGATTCAAAAACTGGGTGTATCAGGTAGAGCACAAGCAATCGTCGAATTATTGCGATTGGGAGAATTACGGCTGAACTAAAATGATGTTCAACTTAGAACAGTAAACCAATTTAGTGCAATCCGTGTCAATTATTTCTTCTCTAATATAAAACAAAGGAAAAATTGTTGCGTTCATCAATGAAAACGGTACAATGAAAAGATAGGACTCATTTCAGGGAGCTGATTTTTTGTTGAATGAACAACAAAACGTACCAACTGATATCGTAAAAATGGAAAAAGACTTGCGATACATTGCGTCCATCATCAAGGAACAAGGTCGAAAAATATTAAAGAAGTCTACCATTACACCTCCACAATTCAGCGCTCTTCAATGGTTATTAGAACATGGTGATATGACCATTGGAGATCTATCCAATAGAATGTTCTTAGCATTTAGCACAACGACTGACTTAGTAGACCGGATGGAAAATAGTCAGCTAGTGAAACGTGTGCGAGATGACCAGGACCGCCGGGTTGTTCGTGTTCATTTATTACCTGAAGGAATACGGATTATTGAAGAGGTCATACAGAAGAGACAAGAGTATTTGCAAGATGTTTTTGTGAATTCAAATGAGCAGGAAATTCAGCGATTTTCAGAATTGCTAGCCACACTACATGAACAGATGACAAAAGATTGAGGGATTACATTGAACGCACCTATTGGAGTAATTGATTCGGGAGTTGGCGGACTGACAGTTGTAAGAGAGTTACGCAACTACCTACCGAATGAACCTATTATTTACATTGGCGATGATGCACGTTGTCCGTACGGTCCTCGACCAGCGGAAGAAGTGTTGCAATTTACAATGGACATGGTCAACAGCTTAGCGCAAATGGGTATAAAAATGCTCGTTATTGCGTGTAACACCGCGACTGCTATCGCGCTAGAAGAAGTACGACAGCAATTTGATTTTCCTGTTGTCGGTGTAATTGAACCAGGGGCCAGGGCGGCTGTCAACGCGTCTGAAACAGACGAAATTGCTGTGCTTGGTACGGAAGGCACCGTGAAAAGTAAAGCGTATGATCAAGCAATACACAGTCTAAAACCAGAAGCCAAAGTTCATTCACTTGCGTGTCCGGAATTTGTGCCAATTGTTGAAAATGGGGAATACCGTACACAGGCAGCTAGAGACATAGTCGATCAGACGTTACTGCCTTTGCGTAACTATCCATTTGATTCTGTGATTCTTGGCTGTACGCATTATCCATTATTACAAGAACATATTGAAGCGCATTTCTCTAATCATAAGAATGTTATTTCTTCAGCGGCGGAGACTGTGATTGATGTGGAACGGATTCTTGCAGCAAAACAATTACGATCCACTTCAGCAGAAGAGCCGATATTTTACACAACAGGCTCAATAGAAAAGTTTCAAGCTATCGTTGAAGATTGGCTTGCTATTCCACAGCCAGACGTCCGTAATCTGACTTTATAACAAGTAGTGCAGTACCCGAAAACAGTACATCGTTTTCGGGTTTTTTGCTGTGAATATGGTAAGATGGATTGAATGTAGATTAGATGAACTAATCACACCAAATAAATGTATCTAAATGGAGGATATTGCATGCGACACGATGGAAGAGCGACTGAAGATATTCGAACAGTAACAATTGAGAAAGATTATTTGATTCACCCAGAAGGTTCCGTACTGATATCAGTTGGAAATACGAAAGTGATTTGTACAGCGACGATTGAAGAGCGTGTACCGCCATTTATGCGAAATAGTGGAAAAGGGTGGATCTCAGCTGAATATTCCATGTTGCCACGCGCTACAGGACAACGGACAATCCGAGAATCTTCTCGTGGTAAAGTGGGCGGTCGCACGATGGAAATTCAGCGTCTGATAGGACGAGCTTTGCGTGCAGTCGTTGATTTGGATGCGATTGGAGAGCGTACGATTTGGATCGATTGCGATGTCATTCAGGCGGATGGAGGAACGCGTACATCATCCATTACAGGTGCATTCGTTGCATTGGTCATTGCTGCAAATAAATTGCAAACTGAAAAAAAGCTACCCGTATTTCCGGTTCGTGATTTCTTAGCTGCTACAAGTGTAGGGAAACTATCTGACGGTCAATTGATCACGGATCTCGATTATGTAGAAGATTCTTCAGCTGACGTAGATATGAACGTGGTGATGACCGGACAAGGCCAATTCGTGGAACTACAAGGAACAGGCGAAGAAGCTACTTTTTCTCGCGCAGAAATGAATGATTTATTGACATTGGCTGAATCGGGAATCGAACAATTGATTGCGATTCAAAAAGAGGTATTAGGGGAATTGGCGGATAAGATCGGACAACAGGCAGGCGATGCACTGTGAAAGAAGTATTGATCGCAACGAATAATAAAGGGAAGGCGAAAGACTTTGAAGTTCTCTTTCGCCCGTTAGGTATCACGGTGCTAACATTGCAAGATATCGAGAAATCGATTGATGTAGAAGAGACGGGAACCACTTTTGTTGAAAATGCTGTACTAAAAGCCGAAACTGTTGCAAACTTACTGGGAAAAGTAGTGATCGCGGATGACAGCGGGCTGGAAGTTGATGCACTGAATGGGGAACCAGGCGTTTACTCTGCGCGCTATGCAGGCGAGCCTTCGGACGATGAAGCGAATATCGATAAGTTGCTAGCTAACCTTGTGGAAGTGCCTCAAACGAAGCGGCAAGCTCGTTTTCGATGTGTTTTGGCGATTGCGGGTCCTGGTATCCAGACGACTACCTATTCTGGTAGCTGTGAAGGTGTCATTACAGATCAAAGACAAGGAACAAATGGATTCGGCTATGATCCAATATTTTATGTACCTAGTAAAGAAAAAACGATGGCAGAATTATCTGCAGAAGAGAAAAGTGCCATCTCTCATCGCGGGGCAGCTTTAACCCAGTTAAAAGAACAACTACCAGAATTTATCACACGGATAGAGGGAATGAAATGAAATTACTTGTTTTAAGTGATTCACATGGCGACTTGCATACAGTGGAGCAGATTAAATCTTTGCAAGCAGACGCAATCTTCCATTGTGGCGACAGTGAATTATCGGCAACAAATCCACTGCTAAATGGAATCCATATTGTTCGTGGTAACTGTGACAATGATGATCGATTGCCAGCAACTATTGTACAGAAAGTGGGCGATGAGACGGTATTCATCGTCCATGGCCATGAACACGACGTCAAGCGCTCTATGCTCACCCTTTCTTACGCGGCAGCTGAGCAACAAGCAACCATCGCTTTATTTGGACATTCACATTTATATGGAGCGGAGATGATTAATGGTGTGTTGTTTGTTAATCCGGGAAGCACCATTCAACCACGTGGCGGTCGGGAAGCATCATACGCAGTCATTGAAATTGCCGATGGTTATACTGTGAGTTTTTATAGTATGAACCACGATTTATTAGACCGAACTAAATTAAATAAATAGTTTTTTGAAATAGTGTTGACTTTTATTTGCGTTATGCATATAATAGTTCTTGTGCCTGTGGTTGCAGGTGTTTGTCTCAGTAGCTCAGCTGGATAGAGCAATGCCCTTCTAAGGCATCGGTCGGGGGTTCGAATCCCTCCTGGGACGTAATGAAGTCTGTAGAGATAGATAAATTAAAAAGCGCTGTAAACGTTGAGAAACTAACGTTTACAGCGCTTTTTACTGTGATGGTTACGTATCATAATACTATTTAACATTCGTCCGGCCAGACAGGGAGGCGAGGACAAAAAGACTGTCGCAAAATCCTGCCTAACAGAATACCGTAGCGATGAGACAATCCAGTTTTTTTCTCATTCCTATTTAGCAATTTCAAGCCGAATGGTATTTTATACAAAAAAAGTTTTGAACGTTAGTACGATAACTTCCCTGAGACATAGATTGATGAATGCTTCGTATCTATTGTGTAAGTCGCTAGTAGCACCGCTGAATGACCAGCAGTATGGAGTTGGTTATGGCTTACAAAGTTCATAATGTGAAGGAACTGAGATGTATGCTTTCCAACGATATGAGAAAAAACAGTAACAAGGAGCCGGTCCCTTGTTACTGTTTGATATAGTGGTAAATATTCCCGGCCAATTGAATGTTAAACAATTGCTGGCCATCTGTCAGGTCGGTTGAAAGAATTTCCTCAATCCGTTTCAGGCGGTAGTTCAGCGTGTTTGTGTGGATATGAAGGGCGACAGCGGTTCGTTTGATGTTTTGGTTTTGACGGAAATAGGTCAGTAATGTTTGCAGCAAGTCCCCTTTACGAGCTTGTTCGTATTGGATGAGCGGGCCGATGACTTCATGCACGAAATCGAGCAGCTCTTCTTCAGAATTCCGTAAGATGAAGCGCTGGATACCAAGGTCTGTGTAGGACAGTGCGCGTTCTTCGAAATGGTAGTTTTTCATGAATGTGATGCATTTTTCAGCCTCTTTGAATGATTCGTGTACATCAGCGAGGTTTGGCTTCATTCTGCCAATACCGATCGTGATGTCGATTTCGCTGTATATTTTTTCGATTTCCTGCTGCAAGTGCAAGGCGAGTTGTTTAATGCTGCCTACTGGGTTTGCTACCTGCAGTTTGGCAGGGAAGGAGAATAGAGCAGCGATCTTGTTTTGGTCAATGAGCGCAGCGCCTTGCGAGTTCTTTCCTAGGAAGCATTTATTCGTCATATGAAACAGATCGTTGATGACGTTTTCGCTAATAGCTCCGCGCTGCAGGTTATCTTTATTTTCGACGCTGACGCTGACAGCGATGTAGTTGCGGTTCAAGTCGAACTGTAGATTTTTTGCCTGCTTCATTAATGTGTCATCGATTGTTTGGCCCGATAAAATTTTCGCCATGAATTCGCCTTGTAGGCGCTGCTGTGTTTCGCAGACAGCCTGTTCTTTGACGAGCTCGAGCATGATGACCGTACAGATGTGTTCGAGCGCGTTGATTTCGGCTTCTCCAATAGGGTCTTTTGAGACGATGATGAGCGTGCCGAGTGGCTTTCTTTTCGATTGCAACGGTAGCCCAATGAATTGATAGTTTTCTAGGCCTAGCGTAATATCTGAGACGCTATACGGACTGTTGAGCGACTGGGCGTTTTGTTTCGCAAAATGTAGCAGTTCGCTTTTCATTTCACTTGAAATAGGCGTGCGGCAGGCAGAAGCGGTCAGTTCGTCCATCTCATTGAATAGGAAAATATGTTCACCGATCGTTTGGTAAATATAATCTATGATAGACTGGATTCCCTCTCCGTTAACGACGAGATTAGCGATATTGCGTTGTGTTTCGATTGAGCGGGACAGCTCTTGGACAGTTTTTTTCTCTTTATGATGAATACTTGATTTTTCAAGCGCAATGGCGGCTTGCTGGGCAATTGCTTCTAACAGCTGCATATCCTCTTTTTTGAAGTGAAGCGATTGATCGAATGAATCAAGCGTAATGACACCGATGCATGTTCCTTTCAATAAAATCGGAGATGAAATGACTGAAGTGAAATGAAAACTACTTGAAATAGATTCATCGAGCAGCATCCGATTGCTAGGAGTAAGTGTATCAAGCGCCTGTTTAATTTCTTCTTCATTTTTGAACACTAGCCCTTTTTCCGCTTGAAATGTCATGCCTGTCATCGATTCACCGCTGCTTAATTCAATCGATTTAAAGATTTGCGGATAAAATAAACCTTGTGCTGATTTGGCCATCAAGCACTGTTGTTGCTGGTCGAAAACCCAAATTGAACCGCCTCCTGCTGCTTCTACTGCGGAAATTGCTTCATCAATAATCGAATCGAAAATCGTTTCGATATCTAATGAAGAGTTAATGACAGTGGAAACATGTACAAGAGATTTGAGCTGCCGGCGAGTTAAAGTGTCTTGCATAATTGATCATCCTAACTCTATAGTATTTTGTGGTTTTTGTGTAAAACACACAAATTCTTTCGGGAAATTACACATAGAATTAATTGTTTGTATTGTTTATAATTATAGGTGAATTGGAAATAAAATGAAAGCTTGTGTATTGAAAATATACGCATAGATGAAAGCGTTTGCAATGTGTGTGCTAACGGAACGATGTATGGCAATGAGGGAACGTAAAAGAAGAATGGAGGTATTTACTATGAATTTTGATTTGACGGATGAACAACAAATGGTGCGCAAGCTGGTTCGCGAGTTTGCGGAAGCGGAAGTGGCGCCTGGTGCGGATGAGCGTGATCGTACAGGAGAATTTCCGAAAGAGATTTTTGAAAAGTTTTCGGAGCTCGGTTTGATGGGGCTACCTTTCCCGGAGGAGTATGACGGGGGTGGGGCGGATACGACGAGTTTTGCAATCGTCACGGAAGAATTGAGCCGTGTCTGTGCATCGACAGGTATCACATATTCTGCGCATATTTCACTTGGCGGAGCGCCGCTTCACTTATTCGGCACACCAGAGCAAAAAAAGAAATATTTAACACCGATTTGTACAGGCGAATCGTTCGGAGCGTTTGGATTGACGGAGCCGAATGCAGGGTCAGATGCGGGCGGTACAGAAACGACAGCTGTTCTTGAAGGCGATGAGTGGGTCCTTAACGGTTCGAAATGTTTCATTACGAATGCGAGCTATGCGAAACATCTTGCTGTGACAGCGATTACAGACCGCTCGAAAGGTACGGACGGCATCAGCGCATTTATCGTGCCGACTGATGCACCAGGGTTCACGGTCATTTCAAACTATGAAAAAATGGGACTTCATTCTTCTAATACGACGGAATTGATTTTGGAAAACGTCCGTGTCCCGAAAGAAAATCTTCTTGGCGAACTTGGAAACGGTTACAAACAATTTTTGGCGACGCTTGACGGCGGACGGATTGGTATCGGTGCGATGGCTGTTGGCTTAGCGCAAGGAGCGTACGAGAAGGCATTGAATTACGCACAAGAGCGAAAACAGTTCGGCAGAAGCATTTCAAATTTCCAGGCGATTCAGTTCAAACTTGCGGATATGGCGATGAATATCGAACTGGCACGTAATATGGTCTACAAAGCAGCGTGGCTAAAAGATCAAGGCCGCCCATTCAAAAAAGAAGCGGCGTTTGCGAAATTATTCGCTTCTGAAATGTGTATGCGCGTTTGCGATCAAGCGGTTCAAATTCACGGTGGCTACGGCTATATTAAAGAATACCAAGTCGAGCGTTTCTTCCGCGATGCGAAACTTTTAGAAATTGGCGAAGGCACGTCCGAAGTTCAGCGCATGGTCATTGCGAAACAAATCGGCTGCTGATTTTTGATGGGATTTTCAATGAATTGATAAAGGAGCGATTGAATGGATATTGAACGAGTTTTACAAGTAGCGGCGAATAGTAAACTTATTTATCCTAGTGAAGAAAAGGCGCGCTCGACTTCAATTGGTAGCGCAGAAGCTTTCCAAGAACTTCTCCGGCAATCCCAAGAAGATCCAGCTACATTTTGGGATCAGCAAGCCCGTGAGCTCGAATGGTATGAACCGTGGACAGAGACGATCAGCGGCACGCTTCCTGATTTCAAATTTTTCGTTGACGGTATGACGAATCCGAGCATCAATTTACTTGATCGGCATATACAAAACGGTGCCGGTAACCGGACAGCACTCATTTGGGAAAGCGAGAACGGTGATTCGAAGTTTTACACGTATTCGATGCTTCTTGCGGAAGTGAACCGTTTTTCCAATGTTCTTCGATCGTTCGGCGTGAAAAAAGGCGATTGTGTCGCGATTTATCTCCCGAACTTGGCGGAAGCGGTCATAGCGGTGCTTGCGTGTTTCCGTGTCGGAGCGATTTACAACGCAGTTTTTTCAGGCTATTCCGAGCGTTCTTTATCCGACCGGCTAGCAAGCTTTGAACCGAAAGTCATCGTCACAGCGGATGCGACAGTGCGTCGCGGCAAAGAAATCCGCTTGAAAGAAAAAGTCGATCAAGTGGCGCCTTCTACTTCTTCAGTTGAAGCAGTCATTGTCGTCAATCGGATGGGCATTGATATTGATATGCAAGAAGGCCGCGATTACTGGTGGCATGAGCTGACGGAAAAAGCGAGCATTCATTGTGAACCCGAGCGCCTTGAAGCCAATGAGAATGGCATCGTTTTCTATACGAGCGGCACAACAGGTAAGCCGAAAGGGATCGTGCATTCAGGAACGGCATTCGTCGTGCAGAACTATGTCTATGCGAAGTACCATCTCGATCATCGCGATGATGACGTATTTTGGTGCACGGCGGATATCGGCTGGCTAACGATGCATATTTGGGGCATCGTGGGGTCTCTTGCGAACGGCGTCACGACAATCGTTTACGAAGGAGCAATCGATTATCCGGAAAAAACGCGTTTTTATCAAATCATTGAAAAATACCGTGTCAATAAATTATTCACCGCTCCAACAGCATTGCGCATGTTAAAGAGCATGGGCGAGAAGCCGATCGAGCAGTTTGATTTATCATGTCTTGACGTGATCGCACTGGTCGGTGAGCCGTTTGATGCGGAGACGTGGCAATGGACATATGAAGTGCTCGGTAAGAAAAAAGTCTATATTAACAACACGTGGGGACAGACCGAAACAGCCGGCTCGCCAATTGCAGGAGCAGCCTGGCTGACACCGATGAAACCAGGCTCTTCTGGTCCATCGTTTTTAGGCGCGGTGTTCGACGTGGTCAATGAAGCCGGTGAACCCGTGAAAGCCGGGCAACTCGGAAACTTGGTCATTAAAAAGCCGTTCCCGATGCTGTGCCGGACGATTTGGAGAGAGCCGGAACGTTACTACGGTTCATACTACAGCCAAGTCGACGGTAGCTACTACGCAAGCGATCTCGCGCTAATTGATGAAGACGGTTATATTTGGGTAGTCGGCCGTTCCGACGATGCGTTCAACGTCGCAGGCCATCGTTTGAGCACAATGGAAATGGAAAGCGCTGTACTTGAAAGTGCAGGTGTGGCGGAGTGCGCAGTCATAGGTGTGCCAGATGAAATTAAAGGCGAAGTGCCTGTCGTTTTCGTCTGCCTTTCTGAGAATGCACCAGACGGACAGGAAGTCGTAGAGCGGATTAAAGAAAACATCATCCGTCAGATCGGAAAAATTGCACAGCCGAAAGAAATCGTTATAACCGATACTCTGCCGAAAACGGTGAGCGGAAAAATTATGCGCCGCTTGATTAAGGAAATTGTTACGACGGGTAGTGTCGCAGGCGATGTGACAGGACTTGAAGATCCGTCAACAGTTGCGGAACTTCAGAGCGTCATGGAAGCGAAAACTGTGGGCAAATAAATGAACAGCGGAGCCGGTCATTTGGCGGCTAACCTCCTATTCTCCTAAATAGATGCATAGAAAAGCTTGATTACACGATAAATGGAAAGGGTGAACACTATGTTTAAAAAGATTTTGATTGCGAATCGCGGGGAAATAGCGGCCCGTATCATGCGTACATGCAGAGAGCTCGGTATTAAGACCGTTGGTGTCTATTCGGAAGCGGATGCGGATGCTGTCCATGTCAAGCAAGCAGATGAATCCTACTTGCTCGGTGGACCACGTGTAACGGAAAGTTATATGAAAATCGATAAAATTTTAGAAGCAGCGCATCAGTCGAAAGCAGAAGCGATCCATCCAGGTTATGGTTTGCTTTCTGAAAATGCTGAATTTGCCCGTCGCTGCGAAGAAGAAGGATTTGTGTTCATCGGGCCTTCGCCTGAAGTTATTTCTGAAATGGGTAGCAAAATTGCGTCGCGCAAAGCGATGGAAAAAGCGGGTGTTCCGGTCGTGCCGGGTGTCACTCGTTCGCTTGCAGACGCGGAAGATGCGATCGAAGCGGCGGAAACTATCGGTTACCCCGTTATGCTGAAGGCGTCTGCAGGCGGTGGCGGAATCGGTATGCAAGTCGTCTATAGCGCTGACGAAGTCCATAAAGCGTTCGAAGGCAATCAAAAACGAGCGTCTGATTTCTTCGGTGACGGTGCAATGTATATTGAGAAACTCGTCGAGAAGCCACGCCATATCGAAATTCAAATTTTAGCGGACAATGAAGGAAATACAGTGTACTTATGGGAGCGCGAATGCTCCATACAGCGTCGCCATCAAAAAGTATTGGAAGAAGCGCCATCTTCATTCATTTCAGAAGAGACCCGAAGAAAAATGGGCGAAGCAGCAGTAAAAGCAGCGAAGTCTATCGGCTATAAAAACGCAGGCACGATTGAATTTTTAGTCGACGCAGATCAAAACTTCTACTTTCTTGAAATGAATACAAGACTCCAAGTAGAGCACCCGATTACGGAAGAAATTACGGGGCTTGACTTAGTGAAAGAGCAGCTTCATATCGCTGCGGGGAAAACACTTTCATTTACGCAAGAAGACGTCAAGCGTGACGGGCACGCAATTGAAGTACGGATTTACGCAGAAGATCCGAAAACATTTTTCCCTTCACCAGGGACGATTACGAAACTGGAGCTACCGGAAGGGCCGGGCATACGCCACGAATTGTCAGTCCACAGAGAGTCGGTCGTTACACCGTTTTACGATCCGATGATCGCGAAACTCGTCGTCAAAGGTACAGATCGTAGCGAAGCGATCGACCGGCTTCAGGAAGCACTTTTAAACTACCACATCGAAGGCATCAAGACGAATATTCCGATGCTCCAGGAAGTAGCAGCGCATGAAGCATTCCATGTTGGGGATACGACGACGGAATTCGTGGAAAAATATTTAACAAAGAAAAAACAAAAACAAACGAAGTGACTCTTGGGAGGAATTACGATGACAGAAATTACAGCAAGCATGGCAGGGAGCGTTTGGAAAGTACTTGTAAAAGCAGGAGACGAAGTAGAAGAAGATCAAGATATTGCTATCTTGGAATCGATGAAAATGGAAATACCGATTGCTACTGATTTTGATGGTGTCGTAAAAGAAGTAAGAGTGAACGAAGGTGAATTCGTCAACGAAGGAGACGTCATCGCAGTCATTGAATAATTCCTATAGAGGGAGCTGAAATGATGAAATGGCCTGAAACGATTACGATTAAAGAAGTCGGACCGCGTGACGGACTGCAGAACGAAAAAATCTTCATTCCGACCGAAGATAAAATGGCTTGGATTAATATGCTGTCCAAAAGCGGACTGCCATCGATTGAAGTGACGTCTTTCGTCAATCCGAAATGGATTCCAGCACTTGCGGACGCAGGTGATGTGATGGCGGGTATTAAGCGAGAATCGGGCGTTTCTTACTCGGCCCTCGTCCCGAACCGCCAAGGGCTTGAACGGGCTTTTGCATCGGATATCGATGAAGCAGCGGTGTTCATGTCGGCGAGCGAAACGCATAATTTGAAAAATATTAATAAAACGATCGCGGATACACTGCCTGTTTTAAATGAAATTGTTCAAGACGCGAATGCGGCAGGTAAGAAGACGAGAGGCTATGTGTCAACAGTGTTCGGTTGCCCGTACGAAGGAATGGTCGATACGGAAGCGGTCGTCCGCGTGTCGGAATCACTGTTTGACATGGGCATTGACGAATTATCGCTGGGTGATACGATCGGCGTTGCGAATCCACGGCAAGTCCAGGAAATGCTTGACGTGCTGCTGAAACGTTTTCCAGCAGACAAATTGGCTATGCATTTCCATGACACGCGTGGGACAGCTTTAGCGAATGTTTTAGCGTCGCTTGATATGGGCATTACAGTGTTCGACAGTTCAGCTGGCGGGCTAGGTGGTTGTCCGTACGCACCTGGTGCTTCAGGCAACGTAGCGACAGACGATTTATTGTATATGCTACACGGCATGGGTATTCATACCGGTGTCGATGAAGAGAAAATTTTAGCGGCATCCATGTTTATTCAAGAAAAAATCGGCAAGGTGCTTCCAAGTAAAAATTTGCAGGCTGCCGGTGCACATGATAAATGAAGGATGTGAAAAAATGGAAAATAAAGTGGTATATGAAAAGCGCGACGACGGAATTGCGGTCCTCTTATTGAACCGTCCGGAAGCGGCAAATGCATTGTCAATCGAGATGCTGAATGGGCTTAACGATGCGCTGGTGGAGTGCCGCTATGACCGGGAAATCCGGGCTATTATCATAACGGGCGCTGGCGAAAAAGCTTTTTGTGCAGGTGCTGATTTAAAAGAACGTGCAGGAATGAATCCGGTCGATGTGCGCAAGACAGTTTCATTGATCCGCCAGACGATTAACGGCATTGAATCACTGCCGCAGCCAGTCATCGCCGCAGTCAACGGCGTTGCGCTCGGTGGCGGGACAGAACTGGCATTGGCGTGTGACATCCGAATTGCAGCAGAGTCGGCAAAGTTCGGACTAACCGAAACTTCGCTCGGTATTATACCGGGAGCCGGCGGTACGCAGCGTCTACCAAGGTTGATCGGCAAAGGACGGGCAAAAGAGCTTATTTTTACAGCGCGTAAAGTGGAAGCGGCAGAAGCATT
This sequence comes from Sporosarcina sp. P3, assembly GCF_002743415.1. Lineage (NCBI taxonomy): Bacteria > Bacillati > Bacillota > Bacilli > Caryophanales > Caryophanaceae > Sporosarcina > Sporosarcina sp. P3. Next base: position 155,498 of record NZ_PDZE01000006.1, on the reverse strand, counting down.
GGAAATCGGGCTCGCTGAATACATTGTGCCGCTCGATCAGCTGATGGAAAAGGTGCTTGTCGTTGCAGGACAAATTGCAGCGAACGGTCCACTTGCTGTCACGCAGGCCAAGTTCGCGATCGACCATGGGTATGACGTCGATCTGCAGACAGGACTCGCGATCGAACAGAACGCCTATGAAGTGACGATTCCTTCAAAAGACCGACTTGAAGGACTGCAGGCATTCAAGGAAAAACGCAAACCTGTATACACTGGCGAATGATGAATAATCATAAGGGAGGCAAGACTATGACAACAGATACGAAATCTTTGCAGCAAACATTGAATGAAAGAGTAGAGCAGATTAAAAAAGGTGGCGCACCGAAATACCATGACAAAAATGCGGAACAAGGGAAAATGTTCGTCCGAGATCGCTTAAAATTGTTATTCGATTCAGAACTTGAAATTGAAGACGGCCAATTTGCGAACTGCATGGCGGGCGATCTTCCTGCTGACGGTGTTGTTACAGGCATGGGGAAGATTAACGGCCAAGTTGTTTGCGTCATGGCGAATGATTCTACAATCAAAGCAGGTTCATGGGGCGCACGAACAGTGGAAAAAATTATTCGTATCCAGGAAACCGCTGAAAAATTGAATGTGCCGCTCGTTTATTTAGTTGATTCAGCAGGCGCACGGATTACGGATCAAGTCGAAATGTTCCCGGGTCGCCGTGGTGCAGGGAGAATTTTCTACAACCAAGTAAAATTATCCGGCCGGATTCCGCAAATCTGCGTCTTGTTCGGACCGTCAGCTGCTGGTGGTGCATATATCCCAGCTTTTTGCGATATCGTCATTATGGTCGACAAAAACGCTTCGATGTACCTTGGATCGCCGCGCATGGCTGAAATGGTCATCGGCGAAAAAGTAACGCTCGAAGAAATGGGCGGAGCGCGCATGCACTGTTCCACTTCAGGATGCGGCGATGTGCTAGCGAAAAATGAAGAAGATGCAATTGCAGCGGCCCGGAGATATTTATCGTATTTCCCGGCAAACTTCTCAGAAAAGCCGCCTGTACGTGATGCAGTAATGCCGAAACAGCTGGATAAGGCACTGGAAGAAATTATTCCAAAAAATGAAAACGCTCCGTTTAATATGCACGACTTGATCAAAGGGATTATTGATGAAGATTCATGGTTTGAAATTAAGAAACTGTTTGCAGGCGAGCTTATTACTGGCCTTGCGCGCATCGACGGTAAAGCAGTCGGCATTATCGCCAACCAGCCGCGTGTTAAAGGTGGCGTGCTATTCCATGACTCTGCCGACAAAGCGGCAAAGTTCATTAACCTTTGCGATGCATTTCACATTCCGTTATTGTTCTTAGTTGACGTACCTGGATTCATGATCGGAACGAAAGTAGAGCGTGCGGGCATCATCCGCCATGGCGCGAAAATGATTTCTGCAATGTCAGAAGCGACAGTGCCGAAAATTTCCGTCATCGTGCGCAAAGCGTATGGAGCAGGGTTGTACGCCATGGCTGGGCCGGCATTTGAGCCGGACGCGTGTTTAGCTCTACCAACTGCTTCCATCGCGGTCATGGGACCTGACGCGGCGATCAACGCAGTCTACGCAAATAAAATTGCCGCATTGCCTGAAGAAGAGCGCGCAGCGTATATTGAAGAGAAGCGCAACGAATACAAAGAAGATATCGATATTTACCATTTAGCTTCAGAAATGATTATCGACGGCATCATCCCAGCAGATTCACTGCGCGATGAGCTGATTACTCGCTACGAAGCGTACGCGACGAAATACATTCAGTTTACAGACCGCAAGCATCCCGTGTATCCGGTGTGATGGCAAGTGGCAGGCATCTGTCAAGGGGCTTTTAATTAATTATTTAAGTTTATATTTTCGTGAATTGGTAAATAGAACGTATACACACAGTACGCAAACTATCGCTATGATTGCATTTTCATATTTTTATGAGGCGTAATAGGTTGAAATCTAGAGGCGAATTAAAAAGGCACGGTAAACATTGTCAAATCAATGTTTACCGTGCCTTTTTGTATAGGAATTCAAATAGCCACACTAAAAAGCAAAAAAATAAAGAATTACTCTGAAAGAAAAGACTGAACGCGAATTTAATTATAGGTAAGTGAATAAAGAGGTGCCAATTATGCCTAGAATATACAATGACACGACACTAACCGGTGTCACCATTTAAAAAAGTGTTATCGGAGGAATGGACAATGGCAGATATAACAGTAGATTTTCAATTTTCAAGTTCAATTGAAGAAGTGTGGAAAGCATTAACAGATTCAGAAATGCTGGCAAAATGGATATGGAAAAATGACTTTACACCAGTGATCGGAGAAAAATTCCAATTTCGTTCTGAGCCAAATGAATGGTGGGATGGAATTATTCATGGCGAGGTGCTTGAAGTAGAAGAGCCTCATATCTTATCTTACACTTGGGCAAGTGCCGGAGAAACGACTACAATTACATGGACATTATCAACAAATTCAAATAGTGCTACACATGTGTATTTTGAACAAACTGGTTTCAGTAAAGAAACAAAAGCGACTAAAGGAGCTATTGAAGGAGCAAAATACAGTTGGATGAATTTTGGGGATCAACTTAAACAAATAGTAGAACAATGATTGCATATGGCTTTAGCTAACTAAACAAGCTCTGATAGCGTATAATAAGTAAAGATAAACAGCTCACTAAATGGTCCTCTTTGCTAATTAGTGTTCTGTTTTACGATTTAAGGACAACTGGAATCTATACATCTACTCTATTCAGATAGCAATCAATCATTTTTATTCGAAGATGAACTAGAAAGTATGGCTGAGCAAGCATCGACAGGTGTAACGTATTTAAATCCAGGAAAGATGTTGTTATAAAAGGTTAGTAATTACTTTGGGAGGGATCTACATAATGGTTTTTTCAAAATACTTAGCAAGCATTGATAATCCAGACCATCGTGATCGGATAGAGGAAATTTTGAACTGGGTTGCTAATGAATTTCCCGATTTGGAACCAATAATCAAATGGAATACACCCATGTTTTCTGATCATGACACATTTATTATTGGTTTTTCTACAGCTAAGCATCATATAAGTGTTTCACCTGAACCGGCAGGGATAGCGAACTTTGCAGATGATATTGCACAGCTCGGCTACAGTGCGACTAAAGGTTTGTTTAGAATTCGGTGGAATGAACCGATCCATTACGAATTGCTTAAGAAAATTATTGAATTTAATATTCAAGATAAAGCAGATTATACTAGTTTTTGGCGGAAATAGAACAGTAAAAATAAAGTTTATGTAAAGAAAGGAAAGTTTAATGTGAAGGACATAAAGCCATTTTTAATGTTTCAAGGTGGGACCGCGGAAGAAGCTATGAAATACTACACTTCTCTCATCGAGGATTCAGAAATTAAAAGCATTACTCGTTACGGACCTGAAGGACCTGGTGAAGAAGGTACAGTATTTCAAGCGGTATTTTCATTAAAAGGACAGGAGTTCATGTGTATCGATAGCCATGTTGATCATGAGTTTACATTTACACCATCCTTCTCTATTTATGTAACATGTGATACTGAAGAGGAAATTGATAGTCTGTATGAAAAAATGATGCAAAATGGCACAGCACTCATGCCGATCAACAATTATGGGTTCAGTAAAAAGTTCGGATGGCTAAATGATCAGTTCGGCATTTCTTGGCAGTTGAATTTGCCAGAGTAATTCAGACGCAAATGGTCTGTGAGATATTTCACAATTGGCTACTTAACTAAAGTATGTAGGTTTTTTATAGACAATATAAACAGTAAACGCTGACTCATTTATAAAATATAAATGGGTTAGCGTTTTTTTATCGACAGTATTGTTGAAGTTTTATGAAAGTAAATCCAAGTTTTTTTGTCTATTTTGGTGTAATCCAGACGGAAGGGATCATACAAGTTAAATAGATAAAGTATTACTGTACAACATATATTTATTGATAATCGATAAATATATGTTAAAATGAAATTTACAATATAAAAGGTAAGTGAGGTGCTTTTTATGAAACGAGGAACGACACTGTTTTTAAAAATAGCCGTTGTCTTTATTGGTATTCCAGTTCTAGCTTTATGCATATTTTTATTGCCACAGGTAGCTAGTGAAGCAAGTGAAGCAGCAGGAAGAGGTTGGGATTTTGTATATGTGGTATATAGTATTTTACTAGTCATGTATATTTCGGTGATCCCATTTTATTTTGCATTGTATCAAACCTTTAACTTATTAAGGTTTATTGACAAGAATCTAGCTTTCTCCGAGTTATCTGTTAGGTCTCTAAAGAAAATTACATACTGTGCGATCACAATCAGTGGCTTGTATGTAGTAGCCTTTCCATTCATCTTTATAATGGCAGAGATAGACGATGCCCCAGGACTGATAATAGTCGGAATGATCCCTATTTTTGCTTCCATGGTGATTGCGGTGTTTGCTGCTGTTCTTCAAAGGCTTTTAAATGAAGCTATAGATATAAAAGAGGAAAATGATTTAATAGTCTGAGCTGAGGTGAGTAACATGGCAATTATCATCAATATTGATGTAATGTTGGCTAAAAGGAAAATGAGTGTCACGGAACTTTCTGAGCGAGTTGGAATTACTATGGCAAACATTTCAATACTGAAAAACGGCAAGGCAAAAGCGATTCGACTATCGACTTTGGATGCGATTTGTAAGGCTTTAGAGTGTCAGCCTGGAGATATTTTGGAATATAAAATGGATGAAGACACTGTAAGCCCAGTAGATTAGAAAAAGTTATTCAATTACCAGGCCTATAATTCAACAGATAATAATAAAATACTAAAAGATATAGAGTATTTCCGTGAAATATGGAATGCTCTATATTTTTGTCTATATCAAAATAGATGGATCGACCTGTTGAAGGTCCTAAGTTGAAACTACGATTTCTAGTAGAGAAAATAGGCTAATCGCGATATGATAGGAATAGCCCAAACTTTATTATTTCTAGGATAGAGTTTGTTATTCGTACAGATCAACTCGTTGTCAGATGTTAAGGGGGAATTAGTTTGGATATTTATCAAGAGTTTTCAGCGCGACACTTTGGGGCTTATTTGGATTCGGAAGAGTTCTTGAATTATATGTTGCGTCAGTGGTTGCTAAAAGGGCGTCATTTGGATGTGTGTCATGTCATCGACCATCCTTCGTTTACGAAAGTGATTAACGAATGCCGGAATGATGAACGGTACGCATTGCTCGTAGAACTATCTGACTTGTATGGCAGTGAAATTACTTTAGCGAGCCAATATAATGAAACTTTACTCGCGCTAGCTTATGGGGAAGAATTCGATCCGTTTGAGTTGGATCAGGATACTAAAGCTAAAGGGGATTGGCGGTACCATCTTTGGTTCTATTTCTTCAATAATGAAGGGTATGTGGCGGAATCCTGGCAACTGTTCAATTCAAAAATATATCCGTTATGTGCAACATTGAATAACACACGTGCTGATCACATGCAGACGCTTGCTAGGTATTTCAATGAACTTAGTGTATTAATGGATAAAACACGAGACCCCGATATTTTGGAAAGCGTAACGAAAAAGACCATCATGAATCTGTATGACCTATTTTTACAAGTTGTGCACAACGATACATTGATCGACATTCCGACGAAGCGGAGTTTTTGTAAACGTTTGATTCATATGATGAAGTACAAGAAGATGCACAGTATTGGTCTGGAATTCTATATTACTTTCAATGATCTATTCGATCTAAATGATATACCAACCGTCATTAGCTTGGTAAATCTTTCTAAGTCTGCCTATGATTATCACGCGGTACATGTTTTGCACGGTGATATGCAAGCAGTTCAATATCGCATCGAGAAATATAAAGGAGATATCGTTTCCCAGTTAACGAACATTTCCGAGTACATATTACGCATGAAGAACGTAATTGAGGAGCAACATGGTGGGAAGATCAATGAAGATTCCTTTATACAGGCCGATTTCAATTTTTTCTTTTACGAATGTGGGATTGAAGAAATGTGTACAGCAAATTTTTCTGAATTACCGTTTGAAGATCAAGACGCTATACTAAGAAACTTACTGAATGCAATGATTTGTTTTTATAAGGCGGATAAAACATTAACTTCAGAAGAAGGCAATGTAAAAGAACCTGCTTTGAACTTATTGATAGGCTGGGAATTAGGAAATGAAGGTATGAAGTTAAGAAACCGTATCCTATCGTTGATACCTGACGAGGGAATCGGATACCGCGAGATTATGATTTCGGATGCCCTGACCCAATTAGATCAATATCTGACAGAGTTTTATTTGAATGATTTATCTCCAGCCGTGGAAGCGGTCCTACAAAAGGCTGAGCAATACGATCTGGAACCAATTGACCCTAAACAAGCGATGACGCTGCTAGAAGAGACCTTTACATCACTGCATCCCCAGAGTGCGTTGATTTTCAATAAAGAAGAGAAAGAACGCTTTGAATTAGCTGGTAAAAAACTGCCACAATTATTGAAATCCAACGAAGTGAAACGACTAGTAACGACTGCAGAAGTGAAATGGCATGAACTTGAAAGTGACTCTCAATCAGAAAGTCACCAAACCAGTCAAAAAGCGGCTTTTATTACAGCTGATTATGTAAAGGCAGTGGAAGAGTTCTTCAGTCATGTTCTAGTTAAAGCTCGCGCTGATAAACAGACGATGCCCTTAATAGATGTAGCGATGCCAGAATCAGGATTGACCTCTGTCGAGATCGGCAGTGAAGAGTACTATCATTATGTCACGCTCGGTAGTTTCTATCATTATATTAGTGCAAACGGGACGAGTCTATTGAAGGAAAGTGTAGATAAAGTACATGTCGTAGAGTACCTCACACACTGGGTTAATAGTATTCGTGCTTCTTCATTCGATAAAGAGGCGGAGTTGACAATCGAGACGGCACAAGTTTTAAGAAGAGAAACGATGATCCTACTTAAGCGCCTGGTTGCAGACTTTGCGAATTAATTCTCAAGCTACAAATAAACTATGAACCCTAAATCAATTCGTTGACTATATACCTGCAGGGGTATATAGTTTTCTTAAGATGAATGACTAAATAAGGGGATGGCAAGATGAAGATTGTAGTAATAGGTGGAGTAGCAGGTGGAGCTTCAACAGCTGCACGTATTCGACGTATGGATGAGCAAGCGGAAATCATTATGTTTGAAAAAGGTCCACATGTTTCTTTTTCTAACTGTTCTTTACCGTTTTATCTCAGTGGAATTGTAGAAGATAGCGACCAGCTCGTATTAATGGATCCGGTAGCTTTTAAAAATAAATATAATATCGAAGCGCGTGTTAAACAAGAAGTGATAGCGATTAATCGTAAAGAAAAAACGGTGAGTGTTTCGCATCTGCTGACAGGAGAAACGTATGAAGAGAGCTACGATCGACTAGTGCTCTCTCCAGGAGCAAGTCCAATCGTTCCCAATTTGGACGGTGTAGATTCGAAACACGTTTTTACTGTTCGAAACGTAGAAGATATTGAGCGTCTGAACAACTATGTAGAAACGAAAGACATAGACAATATAGCGGTCATCGGTGGTGGATTCATCGGTGTAGAAGTGGCAGAGAACTTAAAGCTCGCCGGACGGAATGTCTCAATAATTGAATTTGCTAACCAGGTCATGATGCCTTTTGATTATGATATGGCTCAAATATTGCATAAGGAACTAATGGATAAAGGGATTGAAGTGATTGTAGAGGATGGATTGGCGAAAATCGATGATAGCCATATTACCTTAAATTCTGGCAAGCAAGTGGATGCCCAAGTGGTTGTCCTAGCAATTGGTGTTCGTCCCGAGACAACGCTTGCGAAAGAAGCGGATCTTGAAATTGGAGAGCTTGGCGGTATTAAAGTAGACGCCAATTACCGGACAAACGATCAATCGATTTATGCAGTGGGAGATGCCATTGAAGTGTATCACCAGTTACTTCATAAACCGACGAGACTGGCTTTAGCGGGTCCTGCTCAACGTCAAGCACGTGCCGCAGCGGACCATATGTATGGTATACCTCATCAAAACAAAGGCGTCATCGGTTCATCAAGTATCCAAATTTTCGACTTGGTAGCAGCTTCTACAGGTCTCAATGAGAAAATGGCGACTTCTGCAGGAATCCAGCATGACAGCGTGTATATTATTGCACCCGATAAAGTTTCCTTAATGCCTACTAGTAACCCACTCCATTTCAAATTAGTTTTTGAAGTACCGACAGGGAAAATATTAGGAGCTCAGGCAATTGGTAAAGGAAATGCGGATAAGCGGATTGATGTCATCGCGACACTCATCTCGATGGGTGGAACGCTAGAGGATTTAAAAGAGCTTGAGCTGACCTATTCACCTATGTACAGTACAGCTAAAGACGTTGTCAACCTAGCCGCACTTGTTGCACTTAATATTCTATACGGTCGTTATGAGCAAGTTCATGTTTCAGAAGTGCGTGAACTAGTAGAGCGAAACGCTGTAATTATTGACGTGCGTGAGGAAAATGAATTTGCGAGAGGACACATATTAAATGCGGTCAATATTCCACTCAGCCAACTCCGTGATCGTATGGAAGAAGTGCCAAAAGATGTGCCTGTTTATGTTCATTGCCGTTCTTCACAACGTAGTTACAATGCATTGATGGCCTTGCAAAACAGCGGTTTTGATAACATTGTGAATATATCAGGTTCTTTCCTCGGTATATGCTTATATGAATACTTCAATGATGTGGTCTTGGATCGAGAGAAAATTGTGACAGAATATAACTTTAATTAACCGTAGTATATGGCCTAGGCTCTTCGTCAGAGCTTGGGTCTTTTTTATATACTATATATTTGATTTAGTTTACGAAGAATGCATAAAGGGCACTAGCAAAGTAGAAGAAAAGTTAGGAGACTATAATGTATGAAAAAAATTGCTTTATACGTGTTTTGCCTGTTATTTTTAGCGGCAGGAATCGGTCACTTCGCAATAGAATCAGTATTTACAAGCATGATGCCCGAGTGGGTACCGTTTAGAAACGCCGTTGTGTACATATCAGGTGTAATGGAAATCGCATTGGCTATTGGATTATTCATGAAGCGGACACGCTATGTTACAGGTTTTTTAATCGCTTTATTTTTAGTAGTTGTATTTCCGGTTAATATATATATGGCTTTTACAGCTGAGAATTATGATGTATCCGCAACAGCACTGTGGCTAAGGCTTCCGCTGCAATTTGTATTGATTTGGTGGGTATTGAAAGTACGAAAGGTCTAAAAGTCTAAAAGCAAAAGAACACACAAAACCAAAAGAAGTTTTGTGTGTTCTTTTTATTGTATTTCTAAATAAGCATTCCGGATCGTCAGATATTCACCGTTCTTTATGTCAATAGATGTTTCACCTTCTACTACATCGCTTATGAGAAGATCCATCATATCCTGTCGGCTATTTTTGCTGATTTCATAAAATCCTATATCGCTTTGATCATCTACCAACAATGTATAAGAACCAGCGGGAATATCTGTACCTACTTTGTACTGGCCATCTTTATATATTCCATTTTCCGGTTTAATACTAGGTGCGGAAGCTACAGGATACATTTCTCCACCTTTTAGCGTAAAGTATTCTCCTTGGTGTAAGGTTACGTATGTATGAGAACGTCCATCCAGTGCAACGTTGAATACAATACTGTCAGGATTGCCTGATTGATCCGTAGTGTTTTCCAAGAGTGTAACGCCATTAGAGAAAACGAGGTACTCACCTGGTTCAATATCAGTCCCTACATGATATGTACCATCTGTAATGGAAGTCACAGTGGACGGGTTGGTTTGTTTTTTCGGTTCTGTTGGCTTAGGTGTTGTTGCTGACGACTGTGTCGAAGTTGCACCAGAAACAGTGTTAGATGGCTGTGTAGGCTCTTCTTTCATTGGTTCATCAGGTTTTGTTGCATCTTTTTTGGTTTCATTCTCTTGGGGCTTTTCCTTCTTGGCATTTTCTGAGTGTGTAGATTCATCAGATGGTTCTGTTGGTTTTTCTTGTGTCGGTGTTTCGATTGAAGCTGGCTTTTCTGTTGTAATTTCAGGCGTTTCTTTGTTGCTAATAATGGCTATAATTAATGCTACGAGTAATACAGCTGCACCCGCTACAACCCACCATATTTGTTTTTTATTCATATAGTATGTACCCTCACTTTTTACATTGTATCTATATAATACATGATAATCCTTGACAGAATCTACCTATTAGGTAGTTTATTAAGCAAAGAAATTGATTGTTTACCAGCCTACCTATAAATTGAAACGTAACCAAGTAGTCAAAGATGGGGAACAGCTAGTAAGAATGAAATCTTAAGGAGGAATTATGATGAAAATTAAAGGTCTTCACCATATGTCAGCTATTACAGCGGATGCGAAGAAAAATTTAGACTTTTATACGAATGTTTTAGGAATGAGATTGGTGAAAAAGACTGTCAATCAAGACTCACCTTCTATGTATCATTTATTTTATGCAGACGAGAAAGGGAATCCTGGAACGGACGTGACGTTTTTCGAAATTCCCCGTGCTGGAAAGACATATGCTGGAACAAACAGTATCTCTGCTACTTCGCTACGTGTACCAACTGATCAAGCGTTGAAGTATTGGAAATCCAGATTTGAAGAATTTCACGTACCGCACGAAGAGATACGAGAGCAAGCAGGGAGATTCGTGTTGTCTTTTCAAGATTTTGAAGGTCAAAGACTCGTACTGATTTCAGATGAAAACAATACAGGTGTTGCAGGGGGCATTCCATGGGATCAGAGTCCTGTACCAAAAGAATATGGCATCGTTGGATTGGGACCTTCACGGTTCACTGTGGAAAACGTAGATGAAACGACAGCGCTTCTCACAAATATTTTAGGGTTTGAAGAAAAGGAACGTTATGCTTCTGAAACTGAAGGGCAACCCGATATTATTATTTTTGAAACGGGCGAAGGAGGAACCGGGGCTGAAATCCACCTGGAACAACGAACAGATCTTCCACGAGAACGTCCGGGAAGAGGCAGTGTTCATCATATTGCATTACGTGTGGAAGATGAAGATGAATTAAATGAATTTATTCATAAGTTGAATGACAATGGCATTCCCAATTCTCAATATGTAGATAGATATTATTTTCATTCAGTCTATTTAAAAGATCCGAATGGTTTGACGATTGAAATAGCCACGGATGGACCGGGGTTTGCTACGGATGAGGAAGTAGAGCATTTAGGGGAAAGCTTGGCATTGCCGCCATTCCTCGAACATCGTCGTGAAGAAATCGAAAGTCGTTTGGAACCTTTGTGAGAGGTGTATGTTTAATTCGTTATTACATTTGAAAGAGAAAGTTCAGCGCAAGAAGTAAATTTGTTGTGCTGAACTATGAAGATACGTTGAAAGAACAACGAGATTTTGCGTAAACCATCATGTAGATATCCGTACCGGAGAGTGAACTAGTGAATACTTTAGAAAAATACTTGACTGAATATTTTACTGAGATTGAATTGGCCCCTGCTCTATTTTACGAAACAAGTAAAGCTATTCGCTTTGAAATTTCACAATCTATTGCGTTTAGTGAGCCCGATTTCTTAAAACAAGCATTTTATCGATCCATTACGTTTTTTGAAGCGGTATTTGAAAACGAAGATGAAATTATGGTGGTCACGGATGTCCATACAAACAATCATTTTCTACGTGAAAGACCATTGAACGTTTATTCTAAGTATATAAAACGAAAAGAATTGGTGTATAAATTACGGTTTTCTACAATTCCCAATCCCCATGGTCATGAGGAGGAAGGAATTCTCACGCATCGATTTATGCTTACTTGTAAGAAACGGGATATTCGGTATAAGCAATTGCTGAAAGCGATTTGTTATGAAGATTTTGCTGATCCCACAACCATTTTAAGACGCAACCCTGAAAGTGATTAAGATATTTTCTTCGTCAACTTATCGAAAAACATCATCTATCATCTATACGATGATCGAGGGTGTGATATCATAGCGGCTGACAAAGAATCTATTCGATATCTCTATGAACAATACTCGGATTGGATTCTTGATTATGATAAGCGAGAGGTAGATAAAGTTTTTGCATAGAAAAATAGAGATTTTATGTATGGAATGTATGGAGTCAAATGTCTATTCAGGTCAGTTGCAACACCTGTAAATTATACGTAAGTGTACAGTCGGCATTTATCTGTTAACAGGAAGTAACTGCTGTTGGAGTCCGTTTTTATTTATAAGAAAAGAAAACAGCAATCGGATGGATTTAGTGGTATACTAGCCAAGTATAATTTACAAGCGAGTAGGTGAAAGACATGATCGAAGTAAAACTTTCTCCGATTGGTGAAGGGGAATTCAATAAAGGAGTATTCGCGAAATGCGATATTAAAGAAGGACAGCTGATACACGAGGCACCTGTTATCTCCTATCCAAATGAACAACATCAACATATTGAAAAAACCGTTCTAGCTGACTATGCTTTTGAGTATGGAGAAAACCATACGGCGATCTTGCTTGGCTACGGAATGTTATTCAATCATTCCTATGAACCGAATGCAACCTATGATATTAATTTCGATCACCATACATTTGATTTCTTTGCTTATAAAGATATCAAAGCTGGCGAAGAGATTTTGATTAACTATAATGGCGACGTAGACGATGATGAACAGTTATGGTTTAATGAAGATTATGATGGTACCGCTAATGATTAATTAAAAGCATGAGAACACTTTGAGTCAGCAAATGAATCGAAGTGTTTCTCATTTCTATCATGTCCTAGTAGCTCAGCTGGATAGAGCAACGCCCTCCTAAGGCGTAGGTCGGGGGTTCGAATCCCTTCTGGGACGTAATCAAGACATTTTAGAAGATGTCAAGAAACTTATAGAGTGCTACAAACGTTGTAATCACAACGTTTGTAGCTTTTTTGTTTTTAATGAAGTCGTTAGTAAACGACGGTAAATTAAACCACTGTACACATTTACTGCATCATATCTCGAAAATAGCGTTTGTACTCATTCCATCATCTACTAGTTCATCTGTAATGATATGTGCATAATACTTCAATGCGGTGTGAATGTTTTTGCGCCTTAACCTCTTGGAAACATACTATACGGATAACTCTCTATACAATAAGATATTTGCGTAATGTATGACTTAAATCATCAATCGAAATCAATTCGATATCTAGACTCTTAAGCGTATTTTGTAAATAAGGTGTTATCTTCATTCCTGTTCTTGGCAGTCTCAGTTAGAGATGATATCATCTGTGAAATCAAAGTAAGGGGAGCAATCCGTTTTCCTACAAACTTTGCGGTCTGTTTCCTCTTCGTAAGGTTCTCCTTTCTCAGAAATCCATCTCAACTGCTATCTAAATTTCTTTTAAGTACAGTTAATTCCAAAATATATAATTTCAATATCCGCGACAAGTTTAAGTGCTGAAATACACCCTTTTATACCTACTTCAATTAAATATTTAACGAACTAAAGACTGAATATTTTTAAAATTATTGACTTACAAATGCGGATGTATATAATGAAAAATACGGTTATCGTTTTAAAACCGTTATACAACTGAGGATTTCATATACCTTTATAAAAACGATGATTCGATGGCGAGTAGATGGGGGGGGCACAATGTTAAAATATAGATCTCTATTTATAGGGAATGAAAGCGTTATCACCTAACAAAACTATATTGAAATGTGGATATTTCAATATAGTTTTCTAGATTAGTAAGTACAAACATAGTTTGAATTAATTGGTAGCATAAAAATTGATAGGGGGTATTTTATTGAAGCGCTCAATGAGGTTATTTACACATACGGCACTTATTTTAGTTTTAATCTTTTTATCTGCCTGCTCAAAAGAGGATGAATTGTTAAATGAAAATGTACAAGCAGGTTCCAAAGCTGTTGAAGTCCATCGCGATGAATTTGGAGTACCACATATTTATGCGGACTCGATGGAAGACTTATATAAATCTTATGGTTATGTAATGGCACAAGATCGACTTTTTCAGCTAGAGATGTTTAAACGGGCTAATGAAGGAACAGCTGCGGCAGTGTTTGGGGAAGAGTATCTAGCGCATGATGAAAAGATCCGACGTGATGGACATACTGATGAGGCGATTCAGAAAATGATTGATAAGATGGATCCTTTTGCGAAGGAAGTTATTGAAAACTTTTCAAGTGGGATTGACCGCTATGTCGAAGAGGCCATGGAGGATCCTAAAAATAAATTATCAAAAGAATTTGAAGAGTATGATCTGAAACCTGGCAATTGGACAAGTGTAGACGTTCTTCGCTTGTACATGGCATCTATGACGGCTTTCATGGATCAGGAACAAGAGCTTGAAAATGCTTCTATTTATGCCAAATTGTTAGATGAATACGATGAAGAAAAAGCGCAAGCAATCTTTAATGATATGGTTTGGATAAATGACCTAGATGCACCAACGAGTTCGGATAGCGATGCATCAATTGGTGAAGGGACTCCTTTTGCAAATGCTAAAACGCTAGATCAAGTGGCATTTGCAGGCGAGGCTGTCTCTTCAATGCGAGAAGATTTTATTGAGAAACGACAGGAACTAGGAGTTCCATTAAAAGTAGGAAGTAATGCAGCGATTATTGGTGCTTCAAAGTCAGAATCCGGTAACCCAATCATGTTTGGTGGACCACAAGTAGGTTTCACAGCACCTGGATTTATTTATGAAGTCGGGCTTCATGGTCCAGATCTTGATATTCAAGGTTCATCATTTATTGGATATCCATTCATTATGTTCGGTGCGACGAATGATTTTGCCTTTACAGCAACCGCTGGATATGGTGATGTATCAGATATTTTTGAAGAAGAAGTCAACCCCGAAAATCCAAACGAGTATAAGTTCAATGGAGAATGGGTTGAATTTGAAAAAAGAACGGAAAGTATTGATGTGAAGAATGATAATGGAGAGATTGAAACGGTCACTCGAGAATTTCAAGATAGTGTTCATGGCCCCATTATTTTTAAAGACGATAATAACACCATTGCATACAGTAAAAAGTGGGCATTTCGAGGAACTGAAGCAGACAGTTGGGCAGCTTATTTAAAGATGAACTATGCAAAGAGTCGAGACGATTTTGCGACTGCTGCAAGAGAGTATACCATGTCATTGAATTGGTTTTATGCTGATAAAAACGATGAAATTGCTTACTATCATGTCGGTCAAATACCAGAGCGGGATGAGCGAGTAGATTGGCGTTTCCCAACGCCAGGAACAGGTGAATATGAGTGGAAAGGTTTTCTAGACACAGCAGAAAATCCACATGAGGTCAACCCTGAACGTGGTTTTGTAGCAAATTGGAACAACAAACCTGCACCCAACTGGAATACGAATGAACAAAACTATATGTGGGGCGCAGATCACCGAAATCATCAATTTATTGACAGAATTAGTGAACGAAATAAGCTAACGATGGAAGATGTAAATGAAGTAAACTATGAAGCAAGCTTTGTTAATTTGAGGACACGTTGGTTCAAGCCATTTTTGCTAGAGGCTCTTTCAGTGAAAATAGATAGCGATCCTAAATATAAGGAAGCTTACTCTATTTTGGAGGATTGGAATAATTTAAATGAAGATAAAGACAATGATGGCCACTATGATTCAGCCGGTGCAACAATTATGAAGGCCTGGTGGGATCAGTTCTTTGTGAATGTTACAGAGGAGGATATTGGTAAGTTTTATGAAGAGATGAGACCATTTGTTGACCATCGATCAGGTGGATCAAGTTTATTGACCCATCTTGTACAAGGAGAGAAAGCTGCGTTACAAGTAGAAAATGATTGGTTAAAAGGACGTAAAATTGAAGAAATTGCACGTGAAAGTTTCGATCAAGTTGTAGTTGAGCTAGAAACAGAATATGGTGTGTCTATGAAAGATTGGATCATGCCAATTGAGACGATGACATTCGGAGCTAAATCGCTTATAGGGGTGCCGCATGGACTCGGAGATCAGCAGCCAATTATTTTTATGAATCGCGGGAGTGAAAATCATTTTGTGGAAATGACAGAGAATGGCCCTGTGGGCATGAATATTACACCACCTGGCCAGGTAGGTTTCATTAAACAAGATGGTGAGTATTCACAACATTATAAAGATCAAATTGAAATGTTTAAAAACTTTGAATATAAACAAATGTTATTTGAGAAAGAGGATGTTCTAGAACATGCTGTAGAGACATTTGAAATCGATATTCAAAAAGAGAAATAGGTTGAATTAGGTTTTATTATGAAAGAATTTTAGAGGGAACTTAAAACAGAAACTGGGAGAAAAAATATTTTTCTCTCATTTTTTTTTATTAAGGAACGCGAGCGGATTAATTATATATATAGTTTAAAATCAAAAACTCTTCCGTAGTGGCTATTAGAAATAGAAAGATGAAATCACTGACTTAGCGTAAGTTGCCGATCGCATTGCAATTCCATTGAATTGTGATTGACTCATACAAATTAAACTAAGCTTTGCTAGGGACGGGGGTGTAAAAGGGTTTTGCAAGTTGATGATAAATGTTTAAATAGTTTTTGCTTGTTAATGGATTTGCTAATTCCCTCTTACTATGAAAGTGCTTCTTCGTTATAAAAGATAATGTACCAGTCAATAGATACGTAATCTGTACGTAAATTATACGTATTAAATAGTTGAAACCTTATTATATAAGGCGTAGGCCGGGGGGTTCGAATCCCTTCTGGGACGTCCTAAATAGGTAGCAAATATTGCATGTTAAGATCCTTCTAACTTTACTGTGTTAGAAGGATTTTTATTATGAGTTTTAAAAACTAATTTTTATTCTACCATAATATTCTTCTCGGTTAAGTTGTACGAGGTGAAAGTAAAGCCTTGCTAAATAATAGCTAAGCGTTTAATATGATAATTATATCTTTTTATTCTGAACATACCAACTGGTTAGTACGTAGAAGTTTTTTTATGCAACGAAGTAAAATAGCTATTTATAGAAAAGGGGAAATAGACATGACTGTTCTAGACTTGTTTAATTTAAAGGGTAAAACAGCAGTAGTTACTGGTGGCGGAAGAGGATTGGGTGCACAAATTGCAAGGGGTTTTGCAGAAGCGGGAGCGAATGTTGTGGTCTGTTCGCGCAAGGTAGAATCTTGTATGGCCATGAGTGAAGAGTTAGAAAAGCTAGGTGTGAGATCAATAGGTTTAGCTTGCGACGTGGCCAATGAAGAAGATGTGAAGAGAGTAGTTGAAGAGACCGTAAAGGAATTTGGAACCATTGATATTCTGGTGAATAATAGCGGTGCCACATGGGGTGCACCGACAATAGATATGCCGATCGAAGCTTTTCAGAAAGTGCTGAACGTAAACGCAACGGGAACATTTATCATGAGCAGAGAAGTGGGAAAAGTCATGATCAAGCAAAATAGCGGAAAAATCATTAATATTGCTTCAGTTGCAGGACTTGGCGGTACACATCCAGATTTTATGGATACGATTGGTTATAATACTAGCAAAGGTGCAGTCATTGTATTGACTAAAGATTTGGCAGCAAAATGGGGACGATATAATATTAACGTGAATGCAATTGCCCCAGGATTCTTCCCAACGAAAATGTCGAATGTCACCATTGAAAACGGTCGTGAGTACATTTTAAATGGCACACCATTAAATCGATTGGGTAACGAAGATGATTTAAAAGGTATAGCTGTATTTTTAGCATCAAAAGCGTCTGATTACATGACGGGGGACGTATTGGTGGTAGATGGTGGTATGAGTAGCCAAATCTAGTAAGCGAAAATCGGGACGAAGTCTTCACATGTATTATGGATAAAGGAGAGAACATACATGTCTAATCAAAATCAGCTCTACCATGGTGCTGCTTTTCTATATCGCCCAACTTTACCACATGAAGTATTTACTCCAGAAGAATTTACTGACGAACACCATATGATTGCACATACAGCAAAAAACTTTATACAAAAAGAAGTACATCCGTGGAATAAAGAAATTGAAAAACAAGATTTTGCTTTAGTGAAATCATTGTTAACGAAGGCAGGAGATCTCGGTTTATTAGCACATAGTATACCGGAAAAATATGGCGGGCTAGGTCTCGATAAAATTACTAAAGGACTCGTGGGTGAGCATTTAGGCTCTGCGGGGGGATATAGTGTGGCGCATTCCAATCATACATGTATAGCTACACTACCTATCACGTATTTCGGGACGCAGTGGCAAAAAGAATACTATTTACCCAAATTGGCATCTGGTGAATTTATTGGTGCTTATTGTTTAACAGAGCCCACTTCAGGTTCTGATGCATTATCGGCAAAAACAACAGCTAAGTTAAATGAAGAAGGCACACATTACATGTTGAACGGCTCCAAATTGTATATTACAAATGCTGCTTTTTCCGATACATTTATCGTGTATGCAAAAGTAGACGGTACATCATTTACCGCATTTATTGTAGAGAAAGATTTCCCGGGAATTACTCTTGGCCCGGAAGAGCAGAAAATGGGGATCAAAGGTTCATCCACGACTGCAGTATACTTTGAAAATTGTGAAGTTCCTGTTCGTAATCTACTGGGAGAAGTGGGGAAAGGTCACCATATTGCATTGAACGTACTCAATTTAGGGCGTTTTAATTTAGGTTCTGCAACAATGGGGGCTTCTAAATTTAGCATGAAGTTAGCAATTGATTATACAAAAGAGCGCAAGCAATTCGGAAAATCTATCGCTGAATTTACTGCTACAAAAGAAAAGGTAGGGGATATGACGACGCGGATTTATGCTGCAGAATCACTTCAGTACCGAACTGCCTCTCTTTTAGAGGATGCACTTGGTGATATGGAGCATTCAGAGGATCATCGTCTTCTTGCCAAACGCATGATGGAGTATGCTGTAGAATGTGCGATTTGTAAAGTATATGGTTCTGAAACACTAGATCGAGTAGCCGATGAGTCATTGCAGCTTCACGGAGGGTACGGGTATATCAAAGATTATGCAATTGAACAAGTGTACCGTGATTCACGTATTAATCGAATCTTCGAAGGGACGAATGAAATTAATCGGTTGCTCATTCCAATGTCCTTACTAAGTCAAGCATCTAAAGGGATGGTTCCACTTCAGGAATTGGTAGAAGAAGCGAGTAAAGCACTGACCCTCCCAGCAACTCTCCAAAGCACTGAACTTTCAAGAGAACAACAAGCAGTTGCGTTAGTAAGAAATATTTACTTACTTAGTATCGGCCTCACCTATCAAAAGTATGGAGACAATATTGTGAATGAGCAGGAAGCTCTCATGAAACTTGCCGATCTAGCAATTGATCTCTATGCAATGGAATCAGCTGTCTTACGGACAATTAAGGCGATAGAGTCTTCACATATCAAATCTGTCTCGCTAAAAATTAACATAACAGAAGTGCTTGTGACGGATACATTGCTACAAGTAGAAATGAATGCGAGAAAACTACTTTCTAGTATTGTTTCAGGAGATTCTAAAAAATATATTTTGAACAATATTTTTAATAGATGTAGTGAATTAATGGTTGAAAATACAGTGGAAACAAAACGTGAAATTGCAGACGCAGTTAACCAGGCAGAAAATTATATTTCATAAAGGGGAAGATGACATGAAAGCAATTCAATTAGAACAGTATGGAGGGCCAGAAGTTCTTCAACTTGTAAAAATAGATAAACCAGCTGTAGGGGATCAAGATGTACTTGTGGAAATTAAAGCCATTGGTGTGAATTATGCAGATGTTGCACGCCGTGAAGGAAAGTATGTAGTACCGACACCACTTCCTTTTGTTCCGGGAGCTGAGGTGGCAGGGGTTATTACGGAAGTCGGGAAAAACGTGAAGCGTTTTAAGCCAGGTATGCGAGTAGTATCACTCATTGAATCGGCAGGCTATTCCGAATATGCAGCAATCCCAGAAATGACACTTGCACCGATTCCAGACGGCGTGGAATATACCGACGCAGTCGCGCTACCTCTTCAAGGTCAGACGGCTTATCACATCTTAAAGACTATGGGGCGATTAGAAAAAGGAGAAACAGTTCTTGTACATGCAGCAGCAGGTGGTGTAGGAGCGATCGCAGTGCAATTAGCAAAACTGTTTGGTGCCGGCAAAGTTATTGCTACAGCGAGTAGTGAGGAAAAGCTAGCACATGCAAAAGAAATGGGTGCAGATCATCTAGTCAACTACACAGAAGAAGGCTGGGAATTAAAAGTACGGGAACTGACGGATGGTAAAGGTGTAGATGTGGCGCTAGAGATGGTCGGGGGAGACATATTTAGAAAAACACTAAAATGTCTTGCACCATTTGGACGCATGGTAGTCTTTGGTGCGGCAAGCGGAGAACGGTCTCCAATGGATGCCGGAGAATTAATGCAACGGAATCAATCTGTCATTGGCTTTTTCTTGCCGCAAATTATGAAAAACTTTGAAGTATATCAAAATAGCTTTAAAGAGTTACTAGACTATGTACGAAATGGAGACCTACAACTAACAATAGGTGGGACATTTGATTTGGAAGAGGCGGCAGAAGCACAGCGACAATTGCAAGGTAGGAAGACGATGGGGAAGTTAGTGTTAACCACGTAATATAAAACAGAAAATGTAAATTGAATTTCATGTAGGATCACAGGAAATGTTTCATATCTTTGAAGAGCTAAATGAATGAGGCTAGGTAAAAAAGAAATCCATTCTGGTATATAATTAATATAACGAAAAAATAAGCTGTTCCGGTCTGTTGGATGACTGGAACAGCTTATTCTTCTGTATACGTATACCGTTTTAGAATTGCTGGTCTTGATTATATGGTTGATCTTCTGCATATTCTCCATCTTGTTCGCTTCCATCGTCTACGGATTCATCCTCGATCGATAAAAACTCTCGTAATGCTTGTTTGTTCTGTTCTAAGTTAATCTCGAGAACAGCACCAACGTCTGTGCGTAGGTCCCCAAATGATCCTTCTACAGGAATACGCAGTGATTCCATTTCGTTATTCTTTCCGCCGGTCAACATGCCTTTAGCAATAGTGAAGATAGTTTTACTGTCGATGTTCGTATCAATATATGGATCAATAACACCCATTAGCTTTGGTATATTGACGAGCGTTTGTAGACTCATCGCTTCGTCTTTTAGTTTTGCTAACGCTTCTTGCTGACGTTCCACACGACCGTAATCACTGTGGATGTCGTGGCGGAATCGGACGTAACCGAGTAATTGATCTCCATTTAATCTTTGCAGGCCAGGGTAGAGCGTTAAACCTAAGCCGTGTGACATCTCATATGGAATATCGACTTCAATACCGTCAGGTGCAATGACATCGACGATTTTAGAGAAACCTTCGAAATTAACAATCGCGTAATATTGTACATCCACGTCAAAATTATGCTTAATTGTTTGTCGGACTAATTCAGGTCCACCAAGTGCATAAGCAGCATTGATCTTTTCCATGCCGTGGCCTGGAATGTCGACATATGTATCACGCATTAGAGAGATTAACTTTACTTTGTTTGTTGTCTGATCGTAGTGGCCAATCATTAAAGCGTCTGAACGAGTATCATCTTCATCGCCTCTTGCGTCATCACCGATCAATAATACGTTAATTTCACCGAATTGTGATTCGCTACCTTCAAAGTCGTCAAAGGCGGAATTTCTATCAGAAAAAGTATTACTGCTATCGCTAAGTTCTGTATGTATTTCATTTGTATTGCCACCATTCGCAAGGGACAGGCCGTTGGAATATTGTGCAGCAACATATCCGCCACCCGCTAAAAGTAGCATAGTGAATACCATGAATAGTAACCGTTTATATTTTCTTTTAAGTTTTTTCTTACGACGCTTTCCAGTTTCTTTGTTTTCCATTAATGTCACACCTACTCATCTGATTATGTATTCCTTGTTAGTACGCTTGAAGCAATTTGGACCGCGATCGCATCATCCAAATACCCGACCGCAAAAATGTAATCGGGAATGATATCCACAGGGACTATAAAGTACAATAATGCACTACCGATCACAGTTAGATCACGTTTTGCAACATCTTGCATTGTAAACCGGGTAAATAAGTCTTTTATTTGATCGATGAATGGACCTACTCCGCCTGCCTGTTTCAACTTCTTATCGAAGTCATATAAAATTCTGTTTCTTCCTTCCGTCGTCTGAACATACGCTTCGTAACTTGTAAGTTGAAATTGAACTTTTTCGATAGATAGATCCGCAGATAGAAGTTCCGACGTGTTGACCAAATGTTGAATGGTTTCATCATAATCAGAACGTATCGTGTGTTTAAGATCAACCGGATAGCCCGCCGCCTGAAGTAGTTTGGCTAATGGGATTTCCAAAATGCTCGCAAATTTCTCTAAATGGTCTAGTGTTGCTTTGCGCTTGTCGTTGATAATCCTAGAGATAGTTGAAGTATCAATATCTGTAAGTTCGCTTAGTTTGCGCATGGACAATGAACGTTCTTTTAAAACATCACGCAATAATTGCCCGATAGACAGACCAAGACTACCTTCTGACATGACACTACCCCTCCATTTCTACAACAACTGTTAAAATATCTACTTCTTTAAAAGAATAATTGTTTGTTGGCAAATTGTCAACGGTTATAAGTAGGGAACTTTTTTTGTCGAAAAACGTCTGCATTTGACTCTGTGAAGTTTTTCTGAAATCTCCATTGATAAATTTTATCGTGTCTTCCATTCAGTATCTGAGAATGATCACGTATGATTGATCGTTCAAGGAACCGTAAACAGGTTGAGTAGGGTTGTTCATCAGCACATAGTACGATAAAACTTGGCAGAGAAGGTATTCACGACGCGGATGAACGTGGTAAACTCTATTACACGGGAGTATCCAGAAGTTTAGTAAGCTCTTCTTAAAAATGAGAGACATCGGTAATGATTCGTTTCGATAATAATGAAGTGAACTTTATATGTCATCACAAGGAATTGATTTTCAAAAAGGTATCCGCATATAACTAATGTAAAAGAGGGGAAGGAATCCAATGCAAGATATGATAGCGAAATGCAGGTTAGAAGTCGAAGGCATTTACAATCAATTTGATGCGAGTCATGATCTCGACCATATTGATCGCGTAATGAAAAATGCAGAGAAAATTTTAGCTACAGAGCCAAGAGCCGATGAACTAGTTGTACGATTAGCAGTTCTGTTGCATGACGTGGAAGATGCGAAATATGAAGAGATGCAAAAGGTTACTACAATGGAATTGCTTGAAAAAATAGGTGCGACCCAACAGATTACAGATAACGTGATGTCTGCGATTGAAAGTGTATCCTTCAGTGGCGGCAACGCAAAAGATATTACATCGATAGAAGGCGCTATTGTCAGAGATGCTGACCGCTTAGATGCCATCGGGGCAGTAGGGATTGCGCGTGCATTTGCATTCGGTGGAGCCCGCGGCAGGAAACTTTATGATCAGCGAGAAGAAGCGCGAATGGATATGTCAGAATCAGAATATCGAAAAAAAGAAACAGCTACAGTTACGCATTTTTATGAGAAGTTATTATTACTAAAAGAATTGATGGTCACGAAAGAAGGCACCCGTTTAGCGAAAGAACGACATGACTTCATGGAAAATTTCTTGCATCAACTAAAAATAGAAATCGATTGAAAAATAGATTGCCAATTTTGAACTCGATAGGATAGAATGAAGTAACTAGCAATCATAATCTATCCGATAGAGAAAAAGGTGACGTCTTGGACAGAAATAATCGATTATTCATCATTACACTCGTTGCCATCGCCTTGTTTACATTAGGTGGATTCGCGGTACAAAAAGGACTCATCACATTGTAGTATGAAAACGAATATTCAAAGCTCATCGGTCATAATAGATCGTGAGCTTTTTTATTTAGGTTGAATGATTCAACAATAGTAATTTTGAAACTAAAATCGGGTAACTACTAGATATATCTGATATTTCGACATGTACATTATAGGCTTTTTACTACTTTTGTAGTCGTGCCCGTTCCCGTACCCTAATGCTTTACTTCTTCTGTCTAATCTCGCTCAGTAAGTCATCGATCTGTTTCTGCATGTTAGTCAATTGATCTTCTTCAACTTCCTCATCTTCGAATGCAAGATAAGCAGCAAGTGCAGAGAGCGCTTGGCCAAATAAGCCGATAGATTCACCAAGCAATGCTAATTTTGCGAGTTGTTTTTCTCTTTCACGCATAGGCATCCTCCTTAGCCCTTTCCTTTAATTTATGATGAATAATTTATTGCCGTTCAAGCGCTAGAACAACAAAAAGAAGTATAAATAGATTCAGGTATTGCATAGAAATGATCATACTGTAAAAAGGAGAGTGTTCTACATGTATTACGAACAAGAAACACGGACGATTACTGTATTTGGTGAAGGGGCAGTGAAAGTCTCGCCTAGTACGGTTCATATTGTACTATCTGTTATATCTAGAGGTACGGAACTCGCAGAAATCCAACAAGAAAATGCTAGACGAATGAATCAAGTAATTCAGTCGTTGCAAAAGGCGGGAATTTCGGAAACGTCTATTCAAACGATTGATTTTCAAATCCGACCAGTCTATGAATACATCAACGGTGACCAGCGCTTCCAGGGCTATGAAGTCGTTAACTCCATTCGCATTACAAGTAACGAACTTTCGCAAACAGGTGAACTCGTCGATCTTGCAGTCAAAAATGGTGCGAATCAGATCGGCTCAATTGAATTCACGATGCCCGATCAAGATGAACAATATCAGCAAGCATTAGCGCTAGCCTTGCAAGATGCGGAGACAAAAATGATTACAATTGGGACTTCGTTGAAATTACAGAACCGGCCAATTCCAATGAAAATTGAGGAACAGCACACGTCCCAACCGGTAGCATTCCGCGCGATGGCCATGGCGGATACTGGTAAAACACCAATCGAATCCGGAACGATTACAATCAGCGCAAGTCTGCAAGTGAAGTATCAAATCGTCTAGTAAGTCAATTGACAGTCTGCTACTATGATGAAAAGGCTTTCGAAAGAGGCGGTCCGTATGGATGTACATTTCATCATCAATGAACAAGCTGGAGACGGCAAAGGAGCCAAGCTATGGGCTAGCTTGCGGAAAAGTATGCGCTATCCATTTCATCTCACGGAGCGACGTGATCATGCGAGAGAACTGGCACAGCAAGTTGCAGGACAAGCCAATGCGTCATTGTTGCTCGTCGTGATAGGTGGAGATGGGACAATCCATGAAGTGCTAAATGGTGTAGCAGGTTATCCTCATGTAACAGTCGGCATAATGAAAGCTGGGTCTGGTAATGATTTTGCAAGGGAGTTTCCAGCATTCGCCAGCTTGCAGGAAGTGGAATCGTATATAGCAATAGAGCCAATTAAACGGAAAACTGTAGACTTTGGCTCCGTTCAATTGAGCAACACACATCAACGCTATTTTGCAAGTAACTGTGGTTTTGGCTTGGATGCGGATATTTCATTGGCAGCTAGTCAGTCTACTATTAAAAGGACTTTAAATAAATGGAAGCTTGGCAGCATATAAAAGGACTTTAAATAAATGGAAGCTTGGCAGCATAGTGTACGCTTTGACTGTAGTGCATAGTTTACTAGCCTTTAAACCTTTTAACGCAAAAATTCAAATCGGTTCGGATACCCGCGTGTTCCACAACGTTTGGATGATCACCGTCAGCAATCTAAAATATTACGGTGGCGGTATGAAAATTTCGCCTCACTCTGTATATGATGATGGAGAGTTCGAGCTGACGGTCGTCCATTCTATTTCTGTATTAAAATTTCTAGCGGTTTTTTTAACTGTATTCAATGGAAATCATACGAACTTAAAAGGAGTTTCTACTTATAGTAGTGATAAATTCATCGTGGAGATGGATCGTGCAGTAGGTTGCCATACCGATGGGGAATACCTGGGGACAACTATTAGTCAGCCAGTCATTTGCGAAGTAGATCAGCAGAATTGGTATGTGGCGGATAAAAAATGAAATAAATTGATACATTATATAATTTGAACTTAAATATAGCACACATGACAAAGAGAATTTATTATATTGATTACGTAATAGGAACATTAGGTAGTTATAAACACACTGGGATCCTTTGAATCTGGCTACTATCTATTTGAATGAAGTTTTGTGGTTCATATTGAAATTGTAGCAATTAAAAATATTTAAATAAAATTCTAAAATCTATTGATTTTGGAAGCGCTCGCATTTATACTTTTACTAAACCGGTTTACTAAACCGATTTAGTAAATGGGAAAAGGTGAAATAAAATGAAAGTGACGATGGCTGACGTAGCAAAAAAAGCAGGCGTCTCTAAAAGTACTGTTTCACAATTTATGAATAAGAGATATGAGTTCATGGCTGAAAAAACAAAAGTGAAAATACAAGAGTCCATTGAAGAGCTTGGGTATATTCCGAACAACATAGCAAGAAGTTTAAAAATGAAAGAATCGAACACGATTGGTATCATTGTAGCAAATATATTACATACTTTTTCCACTGAAGTTATTAGAGCCATTGAAGATGTTTGTGAAGAAAAAGGAGTACATGTCTTTGTTTGTAACGCTGACGATAATCCTCAAAAAGAACGTTCTTACATCGATATGTTGCGTGCTAAACAAGTGGATGGACTCATTATTTTCCCTACAGTAGGTAATGAAGATCTTTATGCTGATCTACGAAAAAATAATTTTCCCATTGTATTTGTAGATAGAAGAACAGAAAAATCGTATTATCCTACGATAATGCTAGACAATCATAGAGCTTCTGAGATAGCAATTGATCAATTTATTGAAGTAGGAAAGAGAAAAATAGCAATTGTATCTACTTCGATTGAGAGAAAAGTAATACCTCGAATTGAGAGAATTGAGGGTTACCAGAATAAAATGAAAGCGTGCTCTTTACCAATTAAAGAATCTTGGATTGTAGCGACTGAAAGAGAAAAAATTATGGATGCTCTTCAAGTGGTATGGGATAAAGAAGATAAACCCAATGCATTCTACGCAATTAACGATTTAGCACTAATGGAATTAATGAAATTCATAAAAAAAAATAACTTATTGATTCCCCAGGACATTAGCGTAATAGGACTGGATGACTCTCCTTTTTTGGAAGTTTTTACGCCAGCTATAACCGTGATTAAACAACCAACTTTTCAAATGGGAATCGAGGCAGCTCAGCTACTATTAAAAATCATTCATGATAAAGAGATACCCGATGAGTTGGAAGTGCAAAGATATATGCCGCATTTATTGAAAAGGGAGTCTGTATAAGATAGGGAGTTATGAAAATGTCTACTGATTTTAATGTATTAACAATTGGTGATGCAATGATTACGATGGATCCTATAACAAAAGGTCCCATGAGATTCGTTACACATTTCGAACGAAAAATGGGTGGTGCAGAATTAAACTTTGCTATAGGTTGTTCGCGCTTGGGCTTAAATAGTAAGTGGATTAGCCGGTTAGGCCAGGATGAATTTGGTAAAGTAATTTACAATTTTGCACGCGGTGAGGGAATTGATGTAACGGATGTTGATTTTGTTGATGGATATACAACATCTGTAAATTTTAAAGAGGTTAGAGAAAGTGGCGAAGGTAAGACGTTTTATTACCGTCAACAATCACCTGTTCTAACACTAAGAATAGAAGATATTAATGATCATTTATTGGATTCTATCGATCTATTGCATATTACAGGAGTATTCTTGGCAATCGATCCACAAAATATTGCCATCGCTAAACGCTTGATGACATTAGCGAATGAAAAGAGTATTCCTGTATCATTTGATCCGAATATACGTTTAAAACTATGGACTATTGAAGAGGCAAGAATAGCTTATTTTGAAGTCTTTCATCAAATCGATATTCTATTGACAGGTTTAGATGAAATTTATTTAATTTTAGACGACAGTTCGGAAAAGTCGTTGGTCAAATTAGCAAATGATTATGATATTACGGATTTGGTCATTAAAGATAGTTCTAAAGGTTCTAGGCTCTATAAAAATGGACAGTGGTTTTCTTCACCGGCATTTAAAGTCCCAGTAATTGATACAGTAGGTGCTGGTGACGGCTTTGATGCTGGGTATGTTTATAGTTATTTAAATGGTTTGGAACCAAACGAGGCTTTACGATTTGCGAATGGTGTTGGAGCACTCGTCGTAAGCGTTTTAGGAGACAATGAAGGGCTTCCTTATTTAGATGAGGTGCAAGCGTTTACATCAGGCACTAAAGAGATCGAAAGGTGAAAATATTGGAAGGGGTGATTAAGAGATTCTAATTAATAATTCGTTTTTCTACAACTATTATAAAAGGGGCGAATAACATGGGAAAAATTAAGTGGATGGCAGGTTTATTGATTGCAATTTTGATGCTAGCAGCTTGTGGAGCAGATAATACAAGTGATTCAGCAGAAGAAAAAAGTGATAAAGTGATTAAATGGAAATTAGGGCATTTAGCTGATGAAAATCATATTTGGCATAAAACTGCTTTGAAATTTGCCGATTCGGTTAAAGAAAAGACCGATGGCCAAATGGAAATTGTTATTTATCCAAATAACTCTTTAGGTTCAGAGACAGATACGATTAATTCTATTCAAGCTGGATCAGCTGATATGGTTGTTTCAGGCGAAACGTTGCAGAACTGGGCTCCAAAAGCTGCCCTAATGGCTGTACCTTATGCATTCGATGGAATTGATCACGTGAAAAAAGTGGTTGAAGGGGATGTAGGTAAAGAAGTTGAAGAACAAATTACTGAAAAGGCTAAATTAACACCTCTTTATTATCATACAAGAGCACCAAGAAATTTAACGTCTGATAAAAAAATTCAATCATTAGCTGACTTGAAAGGTTTCAGTATGCGTGTACCAAACGTTCCTTTATTCTTGAAAGTTTGGGAAGCAGCTGGAGCGAAACCACAAGTTATTGACTTTAACGAAGTTTTTACTGGTTTACAGCAGGGAGTTATTATGGGACAAGAAAATCCAGTCGATTTAATTCAAAGTGCTGGTCTGTATGAAGTTCAGAAATATGTGAATCGCACGGAACATGTATATTCATGGATTTATGTACTAGTTGGGAATGATCAGTATAATGCCTTGACTGAAGATCAGAAAACAGCAGTTACAGAAGCTGCTGCTGAAGCGCAAGCATACGGAGATTCACTATATGATGAAACAATTACTTCAATTGAAAAAGACTTAGAAGATAAAGGCATGGAATTTGTGGATGTAGATCGTGAAGAATTTGGTGAAGCCATGTTACCGGCAGTTAAAAAAGCATTGTCTGAAGAGCAAAATGAAGTGCTAGAAAAAATTCTTGAAGCTAAGTAATTTAGAAGCAATAGGCACAACTAATTAACACTTGGTTGTGTCTTTCCTTAAGAAAGGAAGTTGACGCAATTATGTTGAAATTAGTAGAGCGTATCCTGGGCATACTTTCCATATTAAGTCTCGCTGGAGTTATCATTGTAGTAACTATACAGATTTTATCTAGGTTCCTGCCTTTTTCATACATATGGACAGAAGAATTAACGCGTTATTTTTTCTTGTTCGCTATTAGTTTTGGTACACCATTAGCTCTGATGCGAAATGAATTTATTAATGTTGATCTACTAATTAATAAAATGAAAAGTAGTGTTAGAAGATTTTACGATGTTGCTATTTATATCACCATTTTAGTTTTAACATTGGTTATTTCCATAGAAGGATATAAGTTTATGTTGCTAGGACATAATCAACGCGCGGCGACATTACCGATCCAGATGTCTGTTGTGCATGCATCGATTTTTCTAATGGGATTGTTCCTTTCAATATTTGCTGTTGTGAAAATTATACAACTACTACAAAATAAAGAACTTTATGTAGATGGGAGTGAAGAAGAATGATGGCGTTAGTTCTATTCCTATCTTTTCTTGTATTAATATTTATTGGAGTGCCAGTTGCGTTTAGTTTAGGATTATCTTCACTCTTATATTTGTTTATTAACGATATGTCGTTCTCAATTATTCCTCAAAGAATGTTTGGCGGACTCAACTCCTTTGTTTTACTATGTATTCCAGGCTTTATTTTAGCAGGGAATTTAATGAATGCTGGCGGAATTACTGATCGTATTATTCAGTTTGCAAATAACTGCTTTGGTCATATTAGAGGTGGATTAGGGTTAGCAAACGTCGGTTCATCTATGGGTTTTGCAGGTATTTCTGGAACAGCGCTTGCTGATACGGCAAGTATTGGGGCAGTCATGATACCCGCAATGAAAAAAGAAGGATATGGAGCAGGTTTTTCTGCCGCTGTCACGGCCTCATCATCTACAGTAGGACCAATTATTCCACCATCTTTGCCGATGATTATTGTAGGTACACTAGCTTCAGTATCTATTGGAGATCTCTTCTTAGCGGGAGCAGTACCGGGTATACTTTTAGGCATAGGGCTGATGATTCCTACGTATTTGATTTCTGTAAAGAGAAATTATCCTAAGGGCGATCGTAAGTCATTGAAAGAAATAAGTAGTAGTTTCTTAGGAGCATTTTGGGCTCTCTTCATGACAGTCATTATACTAGTTGGTATTTTAGGTGGTATTTTCACACCTACAGAAGCTTCTGTTATCGCAGTGATATATGCATTAGTAATTGGGATTTTTGTTTATAAAGAATTACCAATCAGAAGAATACCGGAAATCATGTTAGATTCTATGACGAGTACGGCGTCTATCATGTTATTAGTAGGATTTGCTAACTTATTCGGTTGGATTATGGTGAGTGAACAAATTCCGCAATTAGTTGCGAGTACAATTTTAGGTATTTCAAGCAATCCCATCATAGTTATTATCTTAGTCAATATTTTATTGCTATTTGTTGGTACCTTTATGGAAACCATTGCAGCACTCGTTATCCTATTTCCAGTATTACTTCCTGTGGCTATGGAAGTGGGTATGGACCCAGTGCAGTTTGGTGTCATGATGGTCTTAAATCTTGTGATCGGATTAACAACTCCTCCAGTTGGTGTTTGTCTGTTCGTTGCGTCGCAAATAGGGAAGGTTTCTATAGGTAAGACTACAAAAGAGTTACTTCCTTTTCTCGGTGTTAGTTTAGTTATATTGTTATTAGTATCGTTCGTGCCGCAAATTACATTATATTTACCAAGTCTATTTAAGTAGGTGTAGAAATTGAAAATTAAAGCAGTGCAAGTACCTGAAGCACATAAATTAATGATTATTGAGAAAAAATGTCCAGAGATAAAAAATGAATTTGATGTACAAGTAAAGGTGAAGCGTGTAGGGATTTGTGGCTCTGATATGCATATCTATCATGGCACGAACCCTTTAGCAACGTATCCCCGCGTAGTGGGACATGAAGTAGCAGGAGAAGTTACCGCAATAGGTGAATCAGTAAGTACACTCCAATTGGGAGATCACGTTGTAATCGAACCCATATCATTTTGTGGGAAATGTTACGCATGTAGAAAAGGTCGTCAAAATGTTTGTAAGCATCTTTCAGTTTTTGGTGTACACGAAGATGGTGGTATGCAAGAAACGATTGTTCTTCCGGAAAGGCAAGTTCATCGAGTGAATAAGGATCTTGATTGGGATGAAATTGTTTTAGCGGAACCTTATACAATCGGCGCGCAAGCAGTTTTCAGGGGGAATGTTGAAGCAGGTGACACCGTTTTAATTCAAGGTTGTGGCCCTATTGGAATTTGCATTTTAAAGATGGCTAAATTAGCAGGCGCTATTGTAACCATGACGGATTTAGATGAAAAACGTTTACAGTTTGCAAAACAAAATGGAGCAGACTATATCATAAATGCAGGTAAGGCTTCTGTAGAAACTGAAGTAATGAAGATTACTGAAAGTGAAGGTGTGAATGTTGTAATAGATGCTGTGTGTCTTCCGTCAACATTTGAACTAGGTGTGCAAGTTGCTTCTCCAGCTGGTACCGTAGTGGTACTTGGCTTTGATGAACGTGCTGCTTCTATCTCTCAGCTTCCTATAACAAAAAAAGAATTAGAAATTGTAGGTTCTCGTTTGCAGACCAATCAATTCGAAAAAGTAATTACTCTATTAAATGAAGGAAAGTTAACTCATGATGGGTTAATAACACATAAATTCGCACTGAAGGATGTTCAACAAGCATTTGACTTTATCGAGAACAACCCTGATCAAGTACGCAAGGCTTGTATTACGTTTGACTAAGGAGATATGAATATGCTTCCAAAACACCAAGTGATTAATCATATTATGAAACAAAAAGTTGTGGCGGTTATTCGTGCTGCCAATGCAAATGAAGCAATAGCTATTTCGAAGGCGGCTATTTCAGGTGGTATTTCAGTAATTGAGCTAACATTTACAACTCCTTTTATTGAAGATGCATTTAAAGGTTTAGTAGATGAAGATGCTGTGATAGGTGCAGGAACAGTTTTAGATCCAGAGACAGCGCGTATTGCCATTCTCGCAAACGCTAAGTTCATTGTTAGTCCACATTATGATAAAGAAATTGCGAAAATGTGCAATCGCTATGCTATTCCTTATCTTCCTGGGTGCATGACCATTACAGAAATGAATAAAGCTATGGAAGGTGGCTGTGATATTTTAAAGCTGTTTCCAGCCAATCAATTTAAGCCTTCTATAATTTCCGCGTTTAAAGGACCATTACCACATACTCACTTCATGCCCACGGGTGGCGTATCTCTAGATAATATAAGCGATTGGTTACAAGCAGGAGCCGTGGCTGTTGGTATTGGTAGTGATCTTACCAAAGCTTATAAAGCTGGAGGTGAAGAAGCTGTTCGTAAACTGGCGGAAACGTATATGGAAAAAGTTAAGGGGGTTAAATGACAATGAATATTACTTTTCGATGG
Organism: Sporosarcina sp. P3; assembly: GCF_002743415.1. Taxonomy (NCBI): domain Bacteria; kingdom Bacillati; phylum Bacillota; class Bacilli; order Caryophanales; family Caryophanaceae; genus Sporosarcina; species Sporosarcina sp. P3. Next base: position 122,592 of record NZ_PDZE01000006.1, on the reverse strand, counting down.
TATGGTAGAAATAACGATACAGTTTCGTTGGAACAAATCAAACAAATCCCAGGAACAAAGGGAATAGTTTGGGCCCTTCACCATAAACAAGCTGGTGAGTTATGGACGGAAGAAGAAATTCAAGACGAGGTTTCATATATTCAATCCTATGGTTTTCACGCAGATGTTGTGGAAAGTGTTAATGTTCATGAATCCATTAAATTAGGGTTGCCTGAACGTGATGAATTGATAGAAAACTATAAGCAAACGATACGCAATTTAGCAAAAGCAGGTGTTAAAGTAATTTGTTATAATTTCATGCCTGTATTTGATTGGACGCGTTCTGATTTACATCATCCGCTTCCAGACGGTTCGACTGCTTTATTTTATGAAAAAGCAAAAGTTGAAGGAATTGACCCTCTGGAACTTATTAAATCAGTTTCAGAATCATCTACGTTAACAATGCCAGGATGGGAACCTGAACGGTTAGCTAAGATTACAGATTTATTGGAAGCTTATAAAGAAGTCAATGATGAAAAGTTATGGGATAATCTTTCCTATTTCTTACATGCTATTTTACCTGTTGCGGAAGAATGCGATATCCAAATGGGCATACATCCGGATGATCCACCATGGCCTATTTTTGGTTTACCAAGAATTATTACAGGTGAGGAAAGTCTTAAAAGGTTATTATCTATCTCAAATTCACCTTCGAATCGAATTACGTTTTGTACAGGTTCATTAGGGGCAAATCCCAAAAATAATATGGTCTATCTCGCTGAAAAATATGCTCAGTATGCTCCGTTTTCTCATATTCGTAACGTTAAAATATTTGACAATGGTGATTTTATCGAAACGTCTCATTTTACGGAAGATGGTTCAATCGACATAGCTGGAGTAGTGAAAACATTAGCAGAACAACAATACGAAGGCTATATACGACCTGATCACGGCAGGCATTTATGGAATGAAGATTGTCGTCCAGGCTACGGGTTATACGATCGTGCGTTAGGTATTATGTATATGCTCGGACTTTGGGATGCATATCATAAGAAAAATGAGGTGAAATAACTTTGCAGACCATTCATCAAAACTTACAAAATAAAGTGGCTGTAGTAACTGGCGGTAGTGGGGTTCTCTGTTCTGCTATGGCAATGGAGTTAGCCAGACAAGGTGTCAGGATAGCTATTATCAACCGTACATTGAAAAATGGTCAGCTAATAGCCACTGAAATTCAACAAGCAGGAGGACAAGCAATAGCGGTTGAAGGTGATGTTCTAGATAGATCTTCATTAGAAAAAGCAAAAAATCTAGTCATTTCACATTTTGGAAAAGTAGATATTCTTATAAATGGAGCAGGCGGTAATCATCCTGATGCAGTTACTTCTGAAGAGATATACAGTGGGAATGAAGTAGAACAATCTTTTTTCCAGATGAGTGAGGCAGGGTTATCAATGGTTTTTGCTAGTAATTTCACTGGGACGTTTCTAACTAGTCAAGTTTTCGGTAAAGTACTTTTAGAACAAGAATCTCCTGTTATTTTAAATATCTCTTCAATGAGTGCGTTTTCACCGATGACAAAAGTACCTGCTTATAGCGCGGCGAAATCAGCAATCAATAATTTCACCATGTGGATGGCGGTTCATTTCGCTGAATCTAATCTACGTGTCAATGCTATAGCGCCAGGTTTCTTCTTGACAAAGCAAAATCATGACTTATTAATTGATGCTGATGGAAATCACACACAGCGTTCTAATAAAATCTTAAATAGTACACCTATGAAACGCTTTGGTAAACCTGAAGACTTGCTTGGTACAATGTTATGGCTTGTTGATGAATCATATTCCAGTTTTGTTACTGGGATTACTGTGCCTGTAGATGGTGGTTTTATGGCCTATTCGGGTGTGTGATTTATTACGAATAGCGTAAAGGTTATTACATAATCTTTGCGCTATTTGTGTTGTCAGATAATCAGGTACTCGTATAGAAACATCTTGAACTAGAAATGTTTTTAGTTGCTGTGCTATAGTGAAAGGAACAAAGCAGGCAGGTGATTACAATGCAAAAGAAGCGCAGACAAGTTATTAGAAAAGGAAATGTGGTTGTTTTCCCTGGAACACTCGAACGTCTCCACCAGCAAGGCAGACAAGCAATGGAACGAGATCTACATGAAGAGGCAGTCCGAAATTTCGAATCTGTATTGGAAATTAATCCTGAAGATTACACAGTTTTCGATGGCTTAGCTATTTCTTTATATGAAATGAAAGAGTATGAACGAGCGAAAGAATTTACCCTTCTCGCTATGCAAAACCAAGCAGGCGATTACATAGAATTACTTGAGCTTTATCTTTCAATCTCGATTCAGTTACAGCAATACGCCGAGGTAGAGCTGACGATACAAGGTTTGTTAGAGAAAGAAATCATCCCGGATTATAGCTTGCAGAAGTTTCAATACTTACGGGAATTGAATAACCGATTATCTGAACGTTATGAAGAACCTTCCATTGAAGACCCCTCTATTACAAGCGAACAATTTTACCAATTGGGATCGTTGGAGCAACAGGAATTCTTATTATCGTTGCAACATCAGAAATTACAGCCGCATATACCGTTGCTAGTAGAGGTGATTGAAGCAAAGGATTCGTTACCTGTGGTCAAAACTTATGCATTGATGTTATTGCAACAAGCGGGATACCAAGAGTCGCTAGCTGTTCGAAAATACCACTTCGAAACTGAAGCGAATCCATCAAGATTAGTATCACCCGAAGAAGATCAATTTATTGGAGAAGTGCAGTTTCTCGCAAAATCGCAATTTGAGAAAGACCCAACCGCTAGTGAGCTGGTTGTCAATCTGATCCTTAAGTACAGCGTCTTATTGTTTCCGTTCCACTGGGGTCCTTACACAGCGGAAGAGGTAGCGGGAGCGTATGTCGCGTATACAAAGCAGTTATTGTATGGCAAGCAGACAGAGGAATCTTCATTACTCACGTTCATACGTTCGGTGGATGAAGAAATGGAAAACTGACAGTGATTAATTCTTGAAAGATGAATAGACTATGTTATACTAAAATGGTTGTCAACTGCTTATCTGTCCTCAGTAACGTTGTCGCTACTTACAAGCGAAACAAAATAGGCTGATTCAGGTAAAGCCTTCAAAGAGTGTCGGAATTTTTTTAGGACGTACAGAAAAAATGAGATACAATCAGTAGAAGGTATAATTGATTAAAATAAAAATAAAAGTATTGCAAATGATTTGGAGGTCATACATATGACAGTTAAATGGGAAAAATTAGAAGGTAGTGAAGGGAAACTTACGTTTGAAGTTTCCGTAGATCGTTTCAACGAAGCATTAGATGAAGCGTTCAAAAAAGTAGTGAAGAAAGTACAGGCACCTGGTTTCCGTAAAGGGAAAATGCCACGTAAAATGTTCAACAAAATGTACGGTGAAGAATCACTTTACAACGATGCAATCGATATCGTACTACCTGGAGCATACTCTGCTGCAGTAGACGAAGCAGACGTTGATCCAATCGCTGCGCCTGAAATTGACATCGAAAAGTTAGAAAAAGGCGAGCCTGTCGTTTTCACTGCTATCGTAGCTCTTAAGCCAGAAGTTAAGCTTGGTGAATACAAAGGTCTTGAAGTAACTCGTCAAGCAGTTGAAGTAACAGACGAAGAAGTAGACGCACAGCTTGAACAACGTACTGAAGCACTAGCAGAAATGGTAGTTAAAGAAGACGGCGTTGTTGAAAATGGCGATACAGCTACAATCGATTTCGAAGGATTCGCTGATGGCGAAGCATTCGAAGGCGGACAGTCTGATAACTACGAACTTGAAGTAGGTTCTGGTTCATTTATTCCAGGATTCGAAGAGCATGTAGTCGGCATGAAAACAGGAGAAGAAAAAGAAATTGAAATTACTTTCCCTGAAGAATATCATGCTACTGAATTAGCTGGAAAGCCTGCTACATTCAAAGTGAAAGTTAACGAAATCAAGTCTAAAGAAGTTCCTGAACTTGATGATGAGTTAGCAAAAGAAATCGACGAGAGCGTATCTTCAGTAGAAGAACTACGCACGAAGTTAAAAGAAGAAGCTGAAGAAGTGAAAAAGAATGATTCTGAAACAGCTCTTCGTGACGATTTAGTAGAACAAGCTGCAAGCAACGCTGAGATGGACATTCCACAAGCCATGATCGATTCAGAAACGGATCGTATGATGCAAGACTTCGAACAACGTCTACAAATGCAAGGCATGAATTTGGATCTTTACTTCCAGTTCTCTGGTCAAGACGAACAAACACTTCGCGACCAGATGAAAGACGACGCATTAAGCCGCGTTCGTGTTTCATTGACACTTGAAGCAATCGGTGCTGTTGAAAATGTAGAAGTTCCAGAAGAAGAAGTAAATGCTGAACTTGAAAAGATGTCTGAGCAATTCGGTATGGAAGTTGAGCAAATCAAGACGACTCTTGGTGGCACATCTGTACTTGAGAACGATCTTCGTTTCAATAAAACAGTACAACTACTTGTTGACAACGCTAAAATCATCGATTAATCTTTCAATATGATTGTAACAAGGTACGGTTTGCCCGTACCTTGTTTTTCTTAAATAAAAGAACTTCATGTATAGACGTGAGGAAACTACATAAGCTAGAACATGAATAATGATACATATCAGGCTGGTAGTTATCGGTCATTAAGTTCTAAATAGTTGATTAAGTCATGTTAATCTTGTAGTATATTCACTTGAATAGGGGTGAGCATAATGTTCAAATTTAATGATGAAAACGATAACCTTAGCTGTTCTTTTTGCGGAAAATCTCAAGAGCAAGTCCGTAAACTAGTAGCAGGTCAAGGTGTTTATATTTGTGATGAATGCGTTGAACTTTGTGCGGAAATCGTGGAAGAGGAAGTAGGTCTTGAAGAAGGCTTCGAGCTAAAAGACGTTCCAAAACCAAGAGAGATCCAAGGTATCCTCGATGACTATATCATCGGGCAAGATCGCGCAAAGAAATCACTCGCAGTAGCGGTATACAATCATTACAAACGGGTAAATTCAAGCAGTAAAATTGATGAAGTCGAGCTGGCTAAATCCAATATCGTCTTAATCGGCCCAACTGGTAGCGGTAAAACATTACTTGCGCAAACGTTGGCTCGTATTTTGGATGTACCATTTGCGATTGCAGATGCGACTTCATTAACTGAAGCAGGTTACGTTGGGGAAGACGTAGAAAATATTCTCTTGAAGTTGATTCAAGCAGCGGACTTCGATATTGATAAAGCTGAAAAAGGAATTATCTACATTGATGAAATCGACAAAGTAGCTCGTAAATCTGAAAATGCATCGATTACTCGTGACGTATCTGGGGAAGGTGTACAGCAAGCATTACTGAAAATTCTCGAAGGAACAGTTGCTAGCGTACCACCACAAGGCGGTCGTAAGCACCCACATCAAGAATTCCTGCAAATCGATACAACGAATATCTTATTCGTCGTAGGCGGAGCATTTGATGGCATCGAAGATATCGTGAAACGTCGTATCGGTCGTAAAGTGATCGGTTTTGGTTCTGAATCCAAGCAAGAGATCAATGAAGAAGATAGCCTATTGGCTAAATTGATTCCTGAAGATCTCCAGTCATACGGTTTGATTCCAGAATTCATTGGCCGTTTGCCGGTAATCGCAACTCTTGATACGTTAGATGCTGATACATTGTATCAAATTCTAACGGAGCCGAAGAATGCGATTGTAAAGCAATACCAAAAGATGGTCGAGCTGGATGATGTAGAACTTCAATTTGAAGATGACGCATTGATCGAAATTGCGAAAGAAGCGATTGCTCGTAAAACGGGGGCACGTGGACTTCGTTCGATTATCGAAAATATCATGTTGGATGTAATGTATGAACTTCCTTCACTTGAAGAAGTGAAGAAATGCATCATTACTAAAGACTCTGTTCTTGGCAAGTCGACTCCGATCTTGTACAGAGAAGATGGATCTATATACGAATCAGATAGCGAAAAAAATACCGCATAACGCCGAAAAGGCAAAAAGGCCGGCTCCACCGATGCGTATCTTATACGTTCGGCAGTCGGCTTTTTCTTACATAAGATTTTATTTAGGTAATACACATACATACACATAATTTATTTGGAGGTGGCTTATCATGCCGACGATTCAAAAACAGAACATCCCATTATTGCCACTTCGCGGAGTGATAGTTTATCCGACGATGCTCTTGCATATCGATGTAGGTCGAGAACGCTCAATTTTCGCCATTGAGCATTCATTAGCAGGTAATCATCAGGTTTTCCTTGCGACGCAGAAGGATTTAAGCTTAGAAAATCCGGAAAAAGAAGATTTACATGAAATAGGCACTCTAGCGAATATCAAATCAATGACTCAATTACCAAATGGTACGTACCGTGTGTTGATCGAAGGCATACATAGAGCAGAGTGGAGCAGTTACCGAGAAGCTGACCTGTATCCAGTTGTCAATGTCACATGTTACGAAGAGAATGAAGAAAAAGATGCGGAAGCAGAAGCATTGATGCGTTCACTTGTTGCACAGTTCAAACGATATGCGAAGAATAGCAAACGGATTTCTGAAGAAACATTGGAGACGGTTGAAAGCATTCAAGAACCGGGTAGATTAGCGGATATGATTGCATCGAACTTACCGTTAAAACTAACTGCCAAACAAGAAGTACTTGAAATTCTAGACGTCCCTGATCGTTTGGAATGGCTAATCAGTCGAATGTATAATGAACAGGAAATCATGGAGCTTGAACAAAAAATTAATGAACGCGTGAAGGAAGCCATGGAACGCACACAAAAAGAGTTTTACTTACGCGAACAATTAAAGGCGATTCAAACTGAGCTAGGCGATAAAGACGGTAAAGGTCTTGAAGTGTCCGAACTGAAAAAGAAAATCGAAGAAGCCAATATGCCGCAGTCTGTGAGAGAAGCAGCAGAGCGTGAACTGGAACGTTATGAAAAAATTCCTTCTGCTTCAGCTGAAAGTGGCATCATTCGTAACTATATTGAGTGGCTGATTATGCTACCATGGACTCATGCGACAAAAGATCGACTAGATTTGTCTCGTTCAGAAGAAATATTGAATCGTGATCATGAAGGATTAGAAAACGTTAAAGAACGAATTCTCGAATATCTTGCTGTTCGTCAGATGACCAATTCTTTGCGCGGACCGATTCTTTGCTTAGATGGCCCTCCAGGAGTAGGTAAAACTTCATTAGCCCGTTCTATCGCTGAATCATTAGGACGTGAATTTGTACGTTTATCACTAGGTGGTGTCCGTGATGAATCTGAAATTCGTGGTCATCGTCGAACGTATGTAGGCGCTATGCCCGGACGTATTATACAAAGTATGAAAAAGGCAGGCACTGTCAATCCAGTCTTCCTACTAGATGAAATCGATAAAATGTCAAATGATTTTAGAGGAGATCCGTCGTCTGCGATGCTGGAAGTGCTTGATCCTGAACAAAACAACAATTTCAGTGATCATTATATAGAAGAGCCTTATGATCTTTCAAGTGTCTTATTCATTGCGACGTCGAATGATCTGGGGGCTATACCAGGGCCGTTGCGTGACCGTATGGAGATCATTTCGATTCCTGGCTATACAGAACAGGAAAAACAGTCAATTGCTATCCATCACTTGATTCCGAAACAGATGAAGGAACATGGTTTAAAGAAGTCACAACTTCGTTTCCAGGAAGAAGCAGTGCTGGAAATCGTACGATACTATACACGTGAAGCTGGTGTACGTTCACTTGAGCGAGAAATCGCAAGCATTTGTCGGAAAGCTGCGCGCCAAATACTAGCAGGCGATAAGAAAAGCTTAACAGTGAGCCCGAAATCTTTAGAAGCGTTACTGGGCAAGAAGCGTTTCCGTTTTGGACAGGCAGAAACGGTTAATCAAGTCGGTATGGCCACTGGACTTGCCTATACATCCGTCGGTGGAGATACATTACAAATTGAAGTATCCTTATCACCAGGTAAAGGTAAATTACTGTTGACAGGTAAGCTTGGGGATGTCATGAAGGAATCGGCACAGACGGCATTATCTTATGTACGTTCCAAAGCCATGTCATTTGATATAGATCCTGATTTTCATGAAAAATGGGATATTCATATTCACGTTCCAGAAGGCGCAACACCGAAAGATGGACCTTCTGCTGGTATTACTATTGTTACGGCACTCGTATCCGCGTTGACAGAACGTCCGATACGCCGTGAAGTCGGTATGACAGGAGAGGTGACATTGCGTGGACGTGTGCTACCGATTGGTGGGCTAAAACAAAAAACGCTTAGTGCTCACCGTGCCGGACTGCGCACGATCATCATCCCGTCAGACAATGAACGCGATTTGGATGACATTCCAGATAGCGTAAGAAAAGAATTAACATTTAAACTTGTGTCGGATGCTCATGAAGTACTCGATATCGCTTTGGAGGAAAAGAAATGAAAGTCCATAACGTTGAAATGATTATGAGTGCGGTTAGACCTGAACAGTATCCAACAGAAGGTTATCCTGAATTTGCGTTAGCTGGTCGTTCAAATGTAGGGAAATCTTCCTTCATTAACAAAATGATTGGCCGTAAAAGCTTGGCTCGTACTTCTTCGAAACCAGGGAAGACTCAAACGCTCAATTTCTATAAAATCGAAGAACAACTATTTTTCGTTGACGTACCAGGGTACGGCTATGCGAAAGTTTCGAAAACTGAAAAAGAAAAATGGGGCGGTATGATCGAACAATACATCACATCACGTGAAGAATTGCGCGCGGTCGTGCAAATTGTTGATTTGCGTCATCCACCGACAAAAGATGACTGCATGATGCACGACTTCCTGTCTCATTACAATATCCCTACGATTGTCGTTGCAACAAAAGCGGATAAAATACCTAAAGGTAAATGGGAAAAGCATAAGAAGATTGTTCGGACAACATTTAACATGGAAATACACGAGCCGCTCATCCTATTTTCATCTGAAAAAGGAATAGGTATGGAGGAAGCATGGCGTGAAATCGAAAGTCGTATGTAAGTAACGAGTTAGGTAGATGGAATTGCTACATTATGACTTCAAACGATGTTCACAATTGCGTTCCGACTAAAGCGCTATGTATGTTATAATGAATGTACGAAAAAGATTCCGAAAGGTGTGAGCACCTAATGTATACAGTCGTTGTCGGTGTTAACCACCGAACCGCTCCTGTCGAAATTAGAGAGAAGCTATCATTTGTTGAAGCTGATTTGCCACAAGCGATGCAAACATTGCAACAGCAAAAGAGTATTCTAGAAAACGTCATTATTTCTACTTGTAACCGCACAGAAATCTATGCGGTAGTAGATCAAATTCATACAGGACGATATTATATAAAAAAATTCCTTGCTGATTGGTTTTCTATTCCTATGGAGGAATTCTCCAGTCACTTGATTATTCATGAAGAAGATGGTGCAGTGGAACATTTATTACGTGTAACTGCAGGCATTGATTCCATGGTACTTGGTGAAACACAAATTTTAGGGCAAATTCGCAGCAGTTTTTTCGCTGCACAAAATATTGGTACGACAGGTACCGTATTCAATGAATTGTTCAAACAAGCGATTACGACAGCGAAAAGAGCACATACAGACACAGCAATCGGTGAAAATGCCGTGTCTGTTTCCTATGCAGCGGTAGAACTGGGTAGAAAGATTTTCGGTTCACTTAAGGATAAGCATATCGCCATTCTTGGTGCAGGTACGATGGGTGAATTAGCAGTGAAGAACTTGCAGGGAAGCGGTGTTGGAAAGATTACCGTAATCAATCGAACATTCTCTAAAGCAGAAATTCTCGCAGCGAAATTTAATGGTGAAGCGAAATCTATGCAAGAGTTGCAGTGTTTGTTACTCGAAGCAGATATTTTAATCAGTTCAACGGGCGCTACTGAATATGTCATCGATTATGAATTGATGGATTTTGTAGAGAGACTACGTAAAGGCAAGCCACTATTCATGGTGGACATTGCTGTGCCACGTGACCTTGATCCAAAAATCGGTGAATTGAATAGTGTATTCTTGTATGATATCGATGATCTTCAAGGTATTGTCGAAGCAAACCTGGCTGAACGTAAGCGGGCAGCTGACGAAATTGGTCTCATGATTGAACAAGAAGTAGTTGCGTTTAAAGAATGGTTAACAACACTAGGTGTCGTGCCGATGATTTCTGCACTTCGTAAGAAAGCAAGTCGTATTCAAAGTGAAACAATGGCCAGCATCGAAAACAAAATGCCGGATTTAACAGAACGTGAAAAGAAAGTTCTAAACAAGCATACTAAATCGATTATTAATCAATTATTAAAAGAACCTATTTTACAGGCTAAAGAATTATCTACTGATAAAAAGGCAGCAGAGAAACTCGCACTTTTTGAACAAATCTTTGGTATTGCCGAAGATGTCGTAACAGAAAAGGAACAGCTGGCATTACAAGCAAAAGAACGTCTTCAAAAACGTGCTGATCAAAAATCAGACGTTGCTGATATGACGAGCTTACATTATCAACACTAATCCCAGGTGGTTCTGTATCTGTCTTTCACAAGAACAGTACAGGCCCACTTTTTTAATGCAGTTAAATATGAAATATATGTTTAACTATTCACGATGTTAGGAAAACCATGCTTTCCACAGATGCAATTATTTGCAGTAACACCCTCTCATTTGAGACAATGAAGACGAACACTCCTTACTAGCACAAGAGAGGTTTTCGCTTGAAAGGCAGAGAATAGCATATGGTTGATTTAACCGTCGCAAGACTTCAGGAATTCATGATTGTTCTTTATGCCCTCGGTCTTGTTTTTTATTTTATTGATTACTTGAAGAAGTCAAAAATGATTCAACGCATTGCTTTTTGGCTCATCGTTACCGTATGGCTTACACAAACCGCGATTTTATCACTTTATATTATTCAGATGAAACGCTTTCCGGTATTATCGCTAGTTGAAGGAATTTATTTTTATGTGTGGTTACTGGTCACATTATCTATCGTGTTCCAGTTGATATATAAAGTGAATTTCATGGTGTTTTTCACAAATATCATCGGATTTGCTTTTTTAATGATTCATGTCTTTTCCAATTTGAAATACACAGCGTCCACTGTCGGTGATTCGCTCATTTCAGAAGTACTATTTGTTCATATTACGACAGCAATCCTCTCGTACGCAGTGTTCGCATTAGCTTTTGTTTTTGCTGTATTATATTTGATTGTATATAACGTACTGAAAAGTAAAAAGTTTGGAAAACGCTTTTCTAGTCTACCTAATTTGCATCAGACGATGATGGGGATGAAAATGTCGATCTATACTGGCATTCCGATACTATTCGTTAGTTTACTATTTGGAGTTCAGTGGGCATATGTAGCGCTTGAAAACTGGTCTCCATTTGATGTGAAAATTATGGGGTCATTTGCAATATTACTCATCTATTCTTCGGTTATTTATTTCAACTTTAAGGGAAAGCTTCAATCAATGGAGTTTGCCTGGATGACAATATTTGCATTTCTTTTAACGGTCATTAATTTCTTTTTGGGCAGTACGCTGTCACAATTTCATTTATGGGTATAAGAAAGGAAGAGTATTGTGAGAAAAATTATTGTAGGTTCACGTAGAAGTAAGCTAGCATTAACTCAAACGAAATGGTTCATTGAACAAATGAAGCAGGCAGGTGCCCCATTTAAATTTGAGATAAAAGAAATTGTGACGAAAGGCGATCAAATCTTGGACGTCATGTTGTCAAAAGTTGGCGGTAAAGGACTATTCGTAAAAGAAATTCAACAAGCATTATTTAATAAGGAAATCGATTTTGCCGTACATAGCATGAAAGATATGCCTGCGGTAATTCCTGACGGCTTGACAGTCGGCTGTATTCCTAAACGCGTAGATCCACGTGATGCGTACATTGCAAACGACCATGTTCGCTTCATGGACTTGCCAATCGGAGCGGTTGTTGGTACATCTAGTCTTCGTCGTAGTTCACAGCTATTGATGTTGCGTCCAGATATTGAAATTAAGTGGATTCGCGGGAACATTGATACACGTTTACGTAAACTACATGATGGTGAATTTGACGCAATTCTCTTAGCCGCTGCAGGGCTTAAGCGTATGGGCTGGGATGATAACATCGTCACAGAACACCTCTCGCTTGATGATTGTATTCCAGCAGTAGGGCAAGGTGCATTAGCGATTGAATGTCGTGAAGATGATACAGAATTACTAAATGAACTGGCAAAACTAACGGACGAGAAGACTTGGGTTGAATTACAGGCTGAGCGCACGTTCCTTAATGAAATGGATGGATCTTGCCAAGTACCTATTGGTGGATTTGCAACGTTTGATGGTAATGAAGTAGAGATGACTGGCTTCATCGCGTCTCCGGATGCAATTCAAGTGTTCCGCGAAACGGTGAAAGGAACAGATCCTGTCGCAGTTGGTAAAGAAGTCAGTAAAATTTTACGTGACCAAGGTGCTGCTGAAGTAATCAAGAAAGTGAAGGCGGAAATGGATGCGTGACGCATTACCGTTAGCAGGAGAAACGGTTATTTTCACCGGAACACCAAAGTCTACGGAAGCGGCCGAACTTGTGAAAAAGTACGGTGGCATTCCGGTTTCGATTCCGCTGATTGAAGTAGGAGAAATACAGAAGAAGGCTGATCAGCAAAAGTTGCAGCAAGCAATGAAAGCTGATTGGCTCATTTTTACGAGCCAATCAGCAGTTGCTGCGTTCCGTGCGAAGATGATACGGTTCAATGTAACGGCAGATACGTTTAACGGCAAAGTCGCAGCAGTCGGTACACGAACAGCGGCTGCGCTAGACCGACTTGGTTTTGCTGTATCTTTCATTCCAAGCGTGTTTAGTGCAGATGTTTTCGTCAAACAGTTTAATCCAAAAAAGTCAGAACGATTACATGTAGTCTTTTTGAAAGGTTCTCTCGCAGGAAGTTTGATTCGCGAGGAATTGCCGTTTCATGTATCGGAATGGACAGTCTATGAGACCAAGAGTGCAACGAGTGAGATAGATAAATTAAGTCGCTTTATACTTCATAAAAATCAGGTGTCCGTATTATTCGCAAGCCCTTCAGCGGTGGAAGTGTTCTCTTCACGTATTGCACCGAAAACGACGTGGTTTGGCTTTACGGTTTGCGCAATTGGCCATGTTACGGAACGTGCACTGTTAAAAGTAGGTGCGCCCGTTCACGTCAAACCTGAAACGTATACATTAGTCGAGCTAGTCCATGAACTGGCTAAACGAAAGGGAGAATTCAAATGAATCCAATAGAATTTAAGCGTCATCGTAGACTTCGTACACATCCGACCGTTAGAGCGATGGTGAGAGAGACGGAAATTAAGGCAGCGGATTTCATTTATCCTATCTTTGTTACAGAAGGCGAGAACGTACGTAATCCTATCGCTTCAATGCCGGGAGTAGATCAGTTCTCCATTGATTTATTATTAAAAGAAACGGATGAAGTAGTCGAATTAGGTATTTCTTCTATAATTTTATTTGGTATTCCTTCTGAGAAGGACGCAACTGGTTCCGAAGCGTATGATGATGAAGGAATCATCCAGCGTGCAACACGGGCAGTGAAAGAACGTCATCCACAATTAGTCGTAGTAGCAGATACTTGCCTATGCGAGTATACAGATCACGGACATTGTGGCGTTATTCATGACAACGATGTAGATAATGATGCAAGCCTCGTATTACTTGCCAAGACAGCCGTCAGTCAAGCGAAAGCGGGAGCTGATATTATTGCGCCATCCAATATGATGGATGGCTTTGTGGCAGTTATTCGTCAAGCGCTAGATGATGCGGGGTTCCAAAACATTCCGATCATGTCATATGCAGTTAAATATGCATCAGCTTATTACGGTCCATTCCGTGAAGCAGCGCAATCCACACCACAATTTGGTGATCGTAAAACGTATCAAATGGATCCAGCAAACCGCATGGAAGCTATGCGTGAGGCGGAATCCGATATCGTTGAAGGTGCAGACTTCTTAATTGTTAAGCCGGCCTTGTCTTACCTTGATATCATTCGCGACGTGAAGAATCACGTATTATTGCCTGTCGTAGCGTATAATGTCAGTGGGGAATATGCTATGATCAAAGCCGCTGCATTAAACGGCTGGGTAGATGAGAAGAAAATTGTATTAGAGACGTTAACAAGTATGAAGCGTGCAGGCGCAGATATTATCATGACGTATCATGCAAAAGATGCCGCTCGCTGGTTGGAGGAGAAGTAATATGGGACAAAAAACATATACGAAATCTAAACAGGCATTCAAAGAGGCAGTGGAATTAATGCCAGGTGGCGTCAACTCACCAGTTCGTGGATTCAAATCAGTGAACATGGATCCAATCTTTATGGAAAGTGGTAAAGGTGCGATCATTAAGGATATCGATGGCAATGAATATATAGACTACATTCTATCTTGGGGTCCTCTAATCCTAGGTCACACGCACCCTGACGTAGTATCTGCAATTCAAAAAGTAGCTGAAACTGGTACAAGTTTCGGAGCACCTACTCTTCTAGAAAATGAATTGGCAGAGCTTGTAATCGACCGTGTACCTTCCATCGAAATGGTGCGTATGGTTTCTTCAGGTACAGAAGCAACGATGAGTGCACTTCGTTTAGCTCGAGGCTATACGAAGCGTAATAAAATTCTTAAATTCGAAGGTTGCTATCATGGACATGCGGATTCCTTGCTCATTAAAGCGGGATCGGGTGTTGCTACATTAGGATTACCTGATAGCCCTGGAGTACCTGAATCCATTGCGTCTAACACCATCACAGTTCCATATAACGACCTGGAAAGTGTCAAGCTGGCTATAAAAGAGTACGGAGACGACCTGGCTGCAATTATTGTAGAACCCGTTGCAGGAAACATGGGGGTTGTAGGACCGGATAGCGGCTTCCTTAAAGGTTTACGTGAGCTGACAGAAGAAAACGGTTCTTTACTGATCTTCGATGAAGTCATGACTGGATTCCGTGTAGGATATAAATGTGCACAAGGTCATTTCAACATCAAACCTGACCTTACATGTCTTGGTAAAGTAATCGGCGGCGGATTGCCTGTAGGAGCGTATGGCGGTTCCCGTAAGATTATGGAGCATGTAGCACCGGCAGGAACTATTTATCAGGCAGGGACATTGTCTGGTAACCCGTTAGCAATGACAGCGGGAATTGAAACGTTGAAAAAGTTGACTCCTAAAACATACGAACACTTCCTTAAGCTTGGCGATCAGTTGGAAGAAGGTTTCCGTGCAGCTGCGAAAGCTAATAATATTCCGCATACCGTCAACCGTGCTGGTTCGATGATCGGCTTCTTCTTTACGGATCAACGCGTTAATAACTACGATGCTGCGAAAACATCTGATTTGAAACTGTTCGCAGAATATTACCGTCTCATGGCGGAAGAAGGTATTTTATTACCGCCTTCCCAATTCGAAGGTATGTTCCTGTCAGCAGCACACACAGAAGAGCACATCGCGAAAACTGTGGAAGCATTCCATACAGTGTTTGAGAAACTGAAGCGATAATAATGAAACGCCAAGCAAATATATTTGCTTGGCGTTTTTTAATGAATAGTCAGGTAAAATGGTGCGGTAGCGATTATTTCATTCCCTATCTCCAGTAAACTCCGCTTCTAAACTCCTCCAATTTTTCATATAGTAGCCTGAGTTAAAAAAAGGAGTGAAGCGATAATGACGACGCATCAATGGACATTACAAGAGTCTTTTTATTTCCCTGCTGAGTATGGGGCATTTGCTGAATCGGCTGAAGTAAAGGTGACGCCAGGGTTTACGGAGGATCGTACAGAAGAAGCGATTCGTTTGCAAGGGATTTATCATATCGCAGCAAACGTTGTATTTGATGCAGACAAGCACGTAGAACTCACGGCTGAAGATTTATTGATTATTAATGACGTCGAAGTGGAGAACAATAAGGGATATTTTGAATATGCGGTGCCACTCAATGTAGATCTACCAGCTGAACTTGATGGGAACCTGCAACTTGAAGTGCAGGATGTTCAAGCTACAGCGCAGGAAGACGGCGGATTGAAACTAGAGTGGACGGTACAGTTGAAACGGGAACAACTCGTGCAAGAGCCTATACAGGAAACCGTTGCGGTCGAAGAAGAACCCGCATCACCGGAGTTCGTAGCTGCATCGACTTCCCATATGGAGTTTCTAGCAAATGCTGACCGTGCGGTAGAACAAGTAACTAATGAAATGGAAGACTTTCTCTTATACATCGCCGAGCTGGATGACGATGTAACGAGAAAGATCTTCCATTCAAATAATGTTTTTGTAGAAGCAGAAGGACAGAGCGGCGAGTAAGCAAAATAGTAAAAAGTCACCGGTCGTCGGAAGAATGAGTAACCGTATCAACTGAAACACGGTTAACGGGATGATACAGCCTTTACAGTAAAATCTCGTTTTCCGCAACCATGGCGGCAATAGATATGGGTTATAACCTTTTCGCATCGTTCACCATCCTTTCTTTATAGACTACTATTCAGTTGACGGACTCTACATGTTTCGCTTATAATAATGGGTATATGAATATAAATGCGAAGAGTAGGAAAGTACATGTGAACCGTTTTCTTTAGAGAGGGTACGATTGGTGGAACGTACCTGGAAACAACATATGGAAGTCCCCTATGAGCAGTTTCTGTGAAGTTGTAGTAGCAGGATCCGGTGAAGACCGTTACCAAATCATGAAGATGTAATGCTTTTTAGCGTTCATAAATAAAGGTGGTACCACGAGCTCCTTCGTCCTTTTACCGGGATGAGTGGAGCTTTTTTGTATCCCTTTTTATTTGAAGGAGGAACTGAAATGACTGATGAATTGACGATGCCGACTAAATACGATCCGCAGGCAGTTGAAAAAGGACGTTATGAATGGTGGCTTGAAGGAAAGTATTTTGAATCAGATGTAACAAGCGAAAAAGAACCGTATACGATTGTAATTCCACCACCTAACGTTACAGGGAAGCTTCACTTAGGGCACGCATGGGATACGACTTTACAAGATATGCTCATCCGCATGAAGCGTATGCAAGGTTACGACGCGTTGTGGTTGCCAGGAATGGACCACGCTGGAATTGCGACACAAGCAAGAGTAGAAGAGAAACTTCGCGCTGAAGGCAAAACACGTTATGATCTTGGCCGCGAAAACTTCGTACAAGAAACATGGAAATGGAAAGAAGAATACGCTAGCCATATCCGTTCACAATGGGCGAAACTTGGTCTGGCTCTCGATTACTCTCAAGAGCGTTTTACTTTGGATGAAGGGTTGTCAAAAGCGGTACGTGAAGTATTCGTTAAGTTGTATAAGAAAAAGCTGATCTATCGTGGTGAATACATCATCAACTGGGATCCTGCGACGAAGACAGCGATATCTGATATCGAAGTGATCCATAAAGATGTACAGGGTGCATTCTATCATATGCGCTACCCACTGGCTGATGGCACAGGCTCAATTGAAATCGCGACAACACGTCCTGAAACGATGCTCGGTGATACAGCTGTTGCGGTTCATCCGGATGACGAACGCTACCAGCATTTGATCGGCAAGATGGTTACATTACCGATTGTAGGACGTGAAATTCCGATCGTCGCGGACGACTACGTAGAAATGGACTTCGGAAGCGGTGCAGTAAAAATCACACCAGCCCATGACCCGAATGACTTTGAAATAGGTAACCGCCATAACTTGCCACGTGTATTGGTGATGAATGAAGACGGTACGATGAATAAATTTGCTGGCAAGTATGAAGGTATGGATCGTTTCGAATGCCGTAAGCAAATCGTCAAAGATTTGCAAGAGATGAATGTGCTATTTGAAATTGAAGATCATATGCACTCTGTTGGACACTCGGAACGAAGCGGTGCAGTAGTGGAGCCTTACCTTTCAACACAATGGTTCGTGAATATGCAGCCACTTGCCGAGCAAGCAATTAATCTTCAAAAAAATGAAGAAGAAAAAGTGACGTTTGTGCCTGAGCGTTTCGAGAAAACGTACTTGAGCTGGATGGAAAACGTTCATGACTGGTGTATTTCTCGTCAACTATGGTGGGGTCATCGAATTCCGGCGTGGTATCACAACACAACAGGGGAGATCTACGTTGGCCAGGAAGCACCGGCTGACACAGAAAACTGGACACAAGACAATGACGTATTGGATACTTGGTTCTCATCTGCACTATGGCCGTTCTCGACTATGGGCTGGCCAGATGTAGACAGCGAAACATTCAAAAAATATTACCCAACAGATGCCCTTGTTACAGGATATGATATTATCTTCTTTTGGGTGTCCCGCATGATTTTCCAAGCACTTGAATTTACGGAAGAGCGTCCATTCAAAGATGTCTTGATCCACGGATTAGTACGTGCGGAGGACGGGCGAAAAATGTCTAAATCTCTTGGCAACGGTGTAGATCCAATGGACGTAATTGAGCAATATGGTGCAGACGCATTACGTTACTTCCTAGCAACAGGTTCTTCACCAGGACAAGATCTACGTTACTCTACAGAAAAAGTAGAAGCAATCTGGAACTTTGCCAATAAAATTTGGAATGCTTCCCGTTTCGCATTAATGAATATGGACGGTATGAAGTATGAAGAAATCGATCTCTCAGGAAAGAAATCTGTTGCAGATGCATGGATCTTAACTCGTCTGAATGAAACGATTGAATCGGTAACCAGCTTAGCTGACCGTTATGAGTTCGGTGAAATGGGCCGCGCGCTATATAACTTCATTTGGGATGACTTCTGTGACTGGTATATCGAAATGGCGAAATTGCCACTATACGGTGAAGACGAAGCAGCGAAAAAAATGACGCGTTCGGTTCTTGCACATGTCCTAGATCAAACGATGCGCTTATTACATCCATTAATGCCTTTCATTACAGAAGAGATTTGGCAGAACCTTCCGCATGAAGGAGAGTCGATCACTGTAGCGAAGTGGCCTGAAGTAGATGCAGCCATGATGGACAAGTCTCGCGCTTCTGATATGAAATTGTTGATGGATATTATTAAATCCGTACGAAATATCCGTGCGGAAGTGAATACACCGATGAGCCGTAAAGTCGATTTGTATATTTCGGCGAAGGATGAGAAGACAGTGGCGGTATTGGAAGAGAACCGTAACTATCTTGTGCGTTTCTGTAATCCAGAAACGTTAACAATTGGTGTGAAAGTGAATGCGCCAGGTAAGACGATGTCAGCAGTCGTAACAGGGGCAGAGTTGTATTTGCCGCTTGAAGGATTGATTGATATTGAAGAAGAGTTGGCTCGTTTGACGAAAGAGCTTGGCAAGTGGCAAGGTGAAGTGAAGCGAGTTCAGGGCAAGTTATCAAATGAACGCTTTACTGCTAAAGCTCCTGAATCAGTTGTTGAAGAAGAACGTGCGAAAGAGAAGGATTATTTGGAGAAGTATGCGGCGGTTGAGCGTCGTATTGCGGAACTAAAAGAAATTTAAAAAGAATTTAAAGAAGTTGAAAGCCCATTCCGCAGCGTAATGCTGTCGGATGGGCTTTTTGGTTTGTAGTTGAGGAGGGGTTGTTCTTCGAAACAGACCCGTGTGCTATAGTCCCTCCAAATCTATAAACATATTTTAAGTATAGTATTCAATCAATTGAATGGGTATAATTGGAACCACAATATTATGAAAGTTAGGAGGGTGCTATATGGGTTTTTTAGTACGTGAGATGGTAAATGGAGATATCGAGAAGGTTCAAGATATTGCTAGGGAGAGTTGGCATGCTACGTATGAAGGGATTATTCCTCGTACGATTCAAGACTGCTTTTTGGATGCGGCTTACGATACGTCTATGATGGATACGCGTCTACAAAATTCTAATCTATTTGTTGCAGTTCTCGATCATGAAGTGGTCGGGTTTGCTGATTTTTCATCGGTAGATGGAGACGGCACATCCGAACTGCGTGCTATTTATCTTTATCCAGATCAACAAGGGAAGGGAATGGGTTCGGCTCTTATACAAAAAGGAATTGAAGTTCTTGGAGATATAAAAGAAATTATGGTCGAAGTAGAAAAGGAAAATCTAGTTGGGCGACAATTTTATGAAGCGAGAGGATTTAAGACAGTTAAAGAATACGATGATCACTTTGACGGTCATATGTTGAAAACGATCCAAATGAGATGGATTCTTTAAGTTTCAAAGGGGGAAAGTACATGTTAATGAAACCGAAGAAGTTGCAGCGTGGAGATCAGGTCGCGACAGTGAGTCCGTCATGGGGAGGTGCGGGTGAACCGGTAATCAGATGGCGTTATGAGCAAGGCGTAAAAAGATTGGAAGAGATATTCGGCTTAACTGTTGTACCGATGCCGAACAGTTTAAAAGGGGCCGACTTTCTCTATGCGAATCCGAAAGCTCGTGCTGAAGATTTGATGACTGCATTTAAGGACCCCGATATTAAAGGAATTGTTGCGAATATCGGAGGAGAGGACAGCATCCGCTTACTTCCATATATTGATTGTAGCGTAATACAAGAAAACCCGAAAATATTTATGGGATACTCCGACGTTACGATATCTCATCTATTTTGCCATAAAGCAGGTATTTCGTCTTTCTATGGACCAGCCATCTTAACTGATTTCGCGGAAAATATTGAAATGGATTCCTACACAGTTGAGATGGTGAACCGAACTCTCTTTTCCAATGAAATCATTGGTGAGATACCACCAGCTGAAAATTGGACAAGTGAGCGGTTGGAATGGATCGAGTCGAATAAAGATAAGAGACGTACAATGAATCAGAATACTGGATACGAACTCCTTCAAGGCACAGGTACTGTACAAGGAAGATTGATTGGCGGATGTATCGAAGTATTGGAATTTGCGAAAGGTACAGTGATTTGGCCTGAAGACGAGTATTGGAACGATAGTATACTATTCTTTGAAACCTCAGAGGAGAAGCCTGATCCTAATTTCATTCGTTACTGGTTGCGAAATTATGCAGCGCAAGGAATCTTACAGAAAGCGAATGGGATTATTTTCGGAAAACCGAAAGATGAGGAATACTTTGAGGAGTATAAAGAAGAGATTCTCCAAGTCATGAAAGAATATGGTTTGGAGCAACTACCTATTTTATATAATTTGAACTTTGGCCATACAGAACCTAAGTTTATATTACCATATGGGGCGTTGGCGGAGATAAATTGTGAACAAGAGACATTTTCGATTCTCGAGAGTGGCGTTCAGTAGAATAATGAGAGACGAGGTGTTTTACATTTTTACAGATCAACAATTACGCATGCTCATTGAAGGGAAGGTTATTGGAGATAGTTTTCCTTATGACCGCAGTGATGAAGAAGAAACTTTGGCGCATATCAATCGGCTGTTCTATCGAATCAATCGCATCTACAATGTAGTCTGCGAAGCGGAATGGAATCATTTCGGCAGTGGCTATGCTTCCTTTGTAGAGTTCTTTTGTTATTGGAAAAAAGATTGTATCGTTGTGGAAGAAATAAATGGAATGCGTGAGATAGAGATAAGAGGTATTCTACTCGATATAAGTCGTCTAGCACCTGTCGCTATAATGGGAGAAGACGTTAGGTATAAAACTATTCGTATAGAAACGAATGAGGAAGTGACCAGTGGCCACGGTT
This sequence comes from Sporosarcina sp. P3, assembly GCF_002743415.1. Lineage (NCBI taxonomy): Bacteria > Bacillati > Bacillota > Bacilli > Caryophanales > Caryophanaceae > Sporosarcina > Sporosarcina sp. P3. The sequence continues at coordinate 100,920 of NZ_PDZE01000006.1, read as the reverse complement.
CAATTCTTGATGCTCCTATTTCGTTAATTGTTGGTAGGGAATTGAAAACACTAGCGGCAGAATTACAAAATGCATTAGAGGAGTTTGATTACAAGCGATTGACTGCAAATGAAATGAGTACACCGCTATCGTTTAAAACAAAAATCCCAACGACTTATCGCAATGAGCACCAATATCTAGTGTTGGATGCCATCTTTTATTGGGAGGATTAACAAAATAGTTAAACGTTGTTCAGTAAAATGAGAGGGAGGCACGATATGAAAGTGGAAGTAGTGGAATACGATAATAAATGGCCAGAGTTGTTTAAAAACGAATCTCAAAAGATCGCCAAGATTTTTAAAGATGAATTAGTGCATATTCATCATATTGGCAGTACATCTGTAGAAGGACTACCAGCAAAACCAATTGTCGATATAATGCCCATAGTGAAAAGCATTGAAAATGTAGACGCGTTTACTATGGAAATGAATGAAATCGGTTATGAAGCACTTGGAGAATTCGGTATGAAGGGAAGACGTTTTTTTAGAAAAGGTGAACAAACTCGAACGCATCACATCCATGTGTTTGAAAAGGGCAATTCATACGATATTGCTCGTCACGTAGCGGTTAGAGATTATCTTCGTTTTCATCCTGAGGAGAGTAAGCTTTACGGTGACTTGAAAACGAAGCTGGCTGTCATGTTTCCGGAAGACATAGAATCCTATATTGAAGGAAAAGATTTGTTTGTGAAGGAATTGGAGCGAAAAGCACGGAGTTGGTACGGTGCCAAAGAATAATGTGAATGAAGAACTCAACTAACACTTTACATAATATAATTATAGGTTCAAACAGAAAAGAGTGTAGTCATGCAAGCAATTATTGAAGTCTTGGGTATTGTATTACCGATTATAATAGCGGGTCTAATTGTGGTATTTGTCATTAAGAGACTCGATCAGAAAACGAAGCAAGGTGCGTTGCCTAAGAAAAAATCGACGAGTGCTCAGACATTGTTGGATAGTTTGATACCTCTTGGAATGTTGATGGGTTGTATACTTGGTTTATTCATTAGTATGATTTCTTCTATTTCGTTAGGGTTTGCCTTTAGTCTAGGTGCTTCGTTCGGTCTATTAGGTGGATATTTTGCCTATGAGAGGTATGGTAATAAAGAAGAGAGATAAGTGTATAAGAGTAGAAAAGAGGGTTTCTTTATGATGAAGAAAGTAGTGTCATCACTAGTAGCCGTACTCCTAGTAGAATCGATAACTTGTAGTAAGACAGTTTCGTAAATGGATATTAGGGTGAATTACGTGAAGAGAAATTGAAAGGATTCGTGATTATGGAATATACATTAAAAGATAGAAGTTTTGAGTTTAGCGAAACAGAAGTAAAACACGAAGTATTCAACATGGGAGAATTAGAGGATGGCCTTTTTGAAATTGAATTTAAACTAACCTTCTCGTATGGATTCTTAAATTATTCACATAATTTTGTTTGGATAAATCAAGATATCGAAACATTGCTAGAACAATTGAAGATAATGGATGAAACGACTAATGGAACTCTTAGTGTACTTAATCCAGGAATTTCTTTCGCTTATTCACAAGACCCTCATGATGAATATTTTTATGAGTTTACGGTTTTCATGGATACTGGTTATATAAATTCCCATATGGGAACTGAATCGAAACTTGGTATTACTCTATCAGTTTCCCGTGAAGATATTAAAAATTGGATAGTCGCTTTTCTAAGGACTAGTTAAGAAACTGCCCAATACTTTGCTTCTTTTATGGAGGCAATGTATTGGGCGGTTCACCTGCCGAAGTGATACAAAACACCTCGTAATATAGCCTTTTCTCATCAAAATTCATCATCGAAATGATATTTAATATACTCCAATAATTTCTTTGCTACGGAAAACTCGTGTGTTTGATACAGTGAGCGAGCACCAACTGGATCTTCGATTTCATTCAGCAACCAGCCACCTGCAATGGGAAGTATGAAATCTATGCCGATATAGTCGCTTGAAATTGCCTGGGAAATCGTTTGTACTTGTTTCAGTTCGATATTGTTCAATGTGTATTTCTCCACAGTGCCGCCTAATGTGTAATTGGATTTGAATGAATCTTTTGCACCTGTTCGTTTTACAGCACCTAACACTTCATTGCCGAGCATGAATACACGGACATCTGTTGCATTTGATTCTATGAAAGGCTGCGCGATTAGTTCAGTGTGATCGAATCGGTTTAAAACATTTTCAATTTGTTGCGTAGATTCACAGAGAAACACTTCGCTCCCACCATGACCTCCGCGTGTTTTCAGTACAAAAGGCAATGTAGGAAGTGGATCTGCTCGGAATGTGGGCACTGTGGGAATGCCGAGTAGAGTAGCAAGTTCAAATGTCCGTAATTTATCATTGGCGATTTTCTGCACTCTCGCTCGATTGAACATTCGATACCCCGCTCGTTCCAATTCCCAAGCTAATGAAGGGTCACGATCACGGAATAAAATGAAATCTAGCGGCTCGATAGGTGAATCAGTTATTAGCTGTAATTCAATACCTAGGTTGTTCGCTTCCTTCAAAAGATCGTCGATAAACGCATGGTTCCTCTTCGCTTCTACCTCATTATAGTAAACCGCGCCTTTCATTTAATCTTCTCCAAAATGTACGCGATCATGGCATCGGCTACGTTAATGCCGGTGACGTTCAAGAGGTTACGGATATGCGCTGCACCGTTCACTTCGCAAACGAGAGGCTGTTCATCCGGGCCGAATAACAAATCCACCCCCGCGAATTCAGCACCAACTGCTTTTGCAGCTTCCATCGCAAGGGTTTCTTGTGCGGGTGTCAATTCTACAACTTCAGCCACACCACCGTTCGTAATATTCGCTCGAAAATCTGTCTCCGAGTGACGATACATAGCCGCAATGATACGATCTCCCACGATATTGACGCGTAAATCCCGACCTCGACTGCTTTCAATAAATTCCTGGAATACATAATCGACACCGCGTAGTTCATGAACTTTCTCGTCAAACGCTTCCTTCGTCTCAATTAAATAGACTTTCATGCCAAATGAACCATGGCCTTCTTTAATAATCATCGGCAAGCCAAGTGTCTCCAGAACATGCTCGTAATAGCCGCTATGTGTTATCGTGAAATTCGGGTAGACTTTCGGTGCAATAATCGTCTTCGGCATCGCTACACCATGCTTCGCTAGCTCCAAATATTGCTTTGCTTTATTATCACATGTCTCAATTACTTCAGGATCATTGAAGACGGGAATACCCATATTTTTTAAATACGTCGCAAGCAATGTATCTTTATCAAGAAACACAACGAAATCAGGAGCATTGGCAATTTGGTTTTGCAGATCCATCAGTACTTCATAATTTTTCAGGATTTTCGCTGTCACTCCCGCACGTTCTGCCGCTTCTTGCACAAGTCGCGCCTGATCAGCGAATTTATCACTCGTCAAACTACCATTATAAATAACCCAACAACTTTTCAATCGAGACGCCACCTTTGCTATACTGTATATAATTCAATTTTAGCACAGGAGGAATTTCTATGATTCCAAAACTAGACGAATATAAAAAACAATTTGAACTAATGAGTGATGATTCAATAAAACCAGGGTTAGAAGCGATAGAAGAGGCATTGGCAAATGTGTTGAATCCAGAGAAAGAATTACGGATTATTCATGTGGCGGGGACGAACGGCAAAGGTTCAACGATTGCAGTAATGGAAGCGGTCCTGCGAGCGCATGGATTTGTAACGGGCGTATTTTCTTCACCTGCAATCCTCGACGTACATGATCAAATTCGAATCAATGGGAAACCGATTACACGAGAAGAGCTCGAGTATGTGTTTGAGGAAATGGAAGCAGCAGGATTAAGTGGCATGCTGACGGACTTTGAATTGCTGACAGTGGCGGCTTTTTTGGCGTTTCGTAACGCAGGGCCTGACTATGTTTTGCTTGAGACGGGAATGGGTGGCAGGTATGACAGTACGAATGTCGTGACGCCTTTAGTGTCAGTCATTACATCGATTGCGTTGGATCATATTGGATTTCTTGGGGATACAGTAGAGAAAATTGCTGAGCATAAAGCGGGGATTATTAAGCCATACAAACCTGTCGTTATCGGTGAGTTATCGGAAATTGTAACAGATGTGGTTTTATCAGAAGCTAAAGCCACTAAAAGTATGGTACGAGCTTATGGTAAAGATTTCACTATGCAGCAGGGAGATATCGAAACGTTCAGTGGCATGTCGACATTCGAAATCCCTGTCAGAAATATGAAGGGGCCACATCAGGCAATCAATCACGCAGTCGCACTCGAAGCATTACTGCAGGCGGGTGTTCCATTGCAACAGGAGAAAGTAGCCGAGGCAATTGCGCATGTCGAGTTGCCTTTCCGATTCCAGAAGATTGCTGGGAATGTGTATATTGACGGAGCACATAACCCTGCGGCGGCTACTATGTTGGTGCGTACGATCGAAGAGCAATTTCCAGGGGAAAAGGTTGATTGGATTGTCGGGATGTTGAATACGAAAGATTACGCAGAAACTTTGAAGATCTTGGCATCGCTCGCAAATAGTTTTACTTTCGTGGATTTTCCACATATACAAGCCGCGAAAGCTAAGGATTTGCAGGCGGTTTGTCCTATAGAAGCGAGCCGTGTAGTTTCATTTGAAGAAGTGGAATTGAAAAGTTCACAAAAATACATAAAAGTAGTCGTTGGCTCTCTTTACTTATTAAGTAGTTTAATGAGACAATAGACTTAATAGAGTGTGTTTTATAGACTTTTAGTTTTATAGTAAGGTATTTAGTTTTAGTTGGAATAGTAGAATATAAGGATAAATGTTAATGAGGAAGGAGCGACGTCATGAAGCGGAAAAATGAAAGAGGCTTTACGCTAGTGGAAATACTAGCTTCACTAACGATTCTTGGGATAGTTTTCATTAGCTTTATGACAATATTTCCTCAGATGAGTACTTTTAATTCGAAAACAGAAGCAAAGTTAGAAACGATAAATCTAGCAAAAAAAGAGTTGCTAGTTTGGAGGGAAAATCCATTACCTTTAGATAGGAATAGTGAATTAGAAATTATTAAAGAGGATTCTGTAACGAAGCCCTCACATATTATTTATGACTACAATTATAAGAAAGAACCTTCTTTCACATATCGTGTAACCTTAAAAAAGGAACCTGATTTGACTACGACACAAAAAGGGGAAGCCGAATTATTCCGAATTCATATTATCGTATTTAAAGAAGGACGTGAAGTTAGTGAAACCTTCGGCTACATGAAAAAAGAGAAGGAGTAGAGGAGGGCTTATTATCAAACATAATGAACAGGGAATGACACTTGTTGAGGTACTCGCTACACTCTTGTTGGTGACTTTAGTTACCGGTTTGATATGGACAACAATATCTATTAGCTCACGCTCTAATATTTTAGAAACAAACAAATTAAGACTACAGCAAGAAGGCAATTATATATCTACTGAAATATTGAGGATTCATCGTACCTGTAAAGAATACGATTTCGTCATTACACCTACTAATGTCAGCGTAGAAAATTGTGAAATTGAAAAAGCTCAGGAGAGTAAAACCTTTAATATTAGTCGAGATTTCATATACAGTGTTGGTGATCAAGTGATACCACCAGAAGGGGTTCGATATGATATTGAAGCAGCTACTGAAGACTTAGAGATTCAGGAATTTAAGATAACTGCTCCAGAAAATACTAAGTTAAGTATTACCTTTCCACTAATAGCTTCTAGATATAAAAGTTCTTCCTGGTGAAAGGATGATAACTATGAACAATCGAAAGAATGAGAATGGATATGCATTGGTAATTGTTTTGTTTGCTGTTGTTTTTATCATGATCACCAGCGCTGTATTTATGAGAGGTTCAATTAGTAATGCGAAACAAGAAAAGATTGTGGATACTAACAATTTAGCATATATGGCAGCTGAAATGGGCGTAGATTATTATAAATGGAGTTATATTAATGAATATAATGCCATTAAAAAAGAAATTTGGAAAAGATATAATGATAGGTTTTTAGCAGGAAAAGCAGTAATCAATAATAGTAAAGAATCTAATAAACCAGAAGCTATTAAGAATATGGCGAAACAAAAGAGAATAGATGCGTTAGAAGAACTATATATAAAATTAAGAGAATACAATATTGCTCCTGTTGAGTTAGCTGCTGAAAATTATAAATTTATTAAAAGAGCAGTTAGCGTAACAAGAGATACGTCAGAATATTCAATAGAGATTATTGGAGATATCGATGGCAAATATAATGCAACTGTCAAACCTTTGGAATTCACTTTAAGATTTGTTATGCCGGAATTTAACGTGGACCAAACAGTTGCTGGTGGGCAAGGATCGCAGGATGGAGGAGTTAAAAATTTAGACTGGTTTAAGACTGAAAAATTACCTTTTATCGATAAACCATCTGTAAAATGTCCTTCCATTAATGCTTGTTTAGAAACGAATGTTGAAAATATTTCTAACTTCAAGGGTCCAGCTATATATTTCGCTGGTGATGCTGTAAAAGATAACAATGGTAACCTGGGAAAAGACTATAAGAATACTTCAATTTATGTTGAGGGTAAGCTCGGTCCATTCAACGTTAATAAAATGAAAAATATTAATTTTTATGCTAAAGGAAATATTTCATTTAAGAATATGAATAATACAGATTCACTACTTCTCATGACTCTTGGAAATTTCACAGTTGACCAAGCAGAATTAAATAGAAGCTTTATCGGTATAGGAGGCAATTTTGTTCCTAAGAAACATGTGTCTATTGATTCATCAAGTACCTTGGCAGTTAGAGGGAATTGGGAACCTAACTCAGGGAAACAATCTATAACAAACAATTCGAAGGTCTGTGTAGGCGGAAATGTTTATTTAAATAAAATAACGATAGACTCCACAAGTAAAATTTATTATGTATTAAGAAACAATACAATAGAGGATACTAAAAACTATCCAAAAAATGATCCGAGGTATATAGGTATTAAAGAATCGGAATATAAAAATAATCCTAGTATCTTGTTTAAAAACTGTGAAAGTAGTGGTAATTCCACAACTAATCCTGATGCACCTAACCCAACTGAACCTTTTTGGGAAAAGCCCGAAATAGAAGTGGAATACTACAAAAATTAGATAAGATATTGCGAGGCGATAATTATTGAAACCAAATCTTTATAAATTCAGCCTTTCTATAGGCGCCCTATTATTAGTCATCTTCGCCATATTCGCCCAACAAACCTACGCAGGAGATGGCTTCTTCTCAAACTTCAAAAAGTTCAATAAACACACATACGTAGGGCCGTTTGATATATCCGAACATTCTAAAAAAGAAGCAAAAGAGAAGTTGCAAATAGACTTCTCTGGCTTGGAACAAAATATGTTAGTTCAACTCATTGTTCAGGACTATCAAGTCGACATTCCTGCAGATGTTGTTAGTTTCGATGCTGATGCTACACTCAATCAAGTTCGGAACGGTGATGATAATACATTAGTGGCGAGTGTATCACGAGAAGGTTTACGCACTGTGATGAAACAAAATTTTAATTCATTAACGTTTAAGGAAGATGATGTGGAGAAGATTGCTTCACAAATAGAAATTCAGCTACGAAGTGGGATTATGCCCCAGCAAGTTCATCTAGCGAATTTTATTCCGGAGCTGTATGAGCAGAAACAAGTCATTGCTTCTGCTACATATGAAGTGGATGAATTGGCGAAAGGTCTTCGTTTGCTAATGGAGGACTTAGATGGCTTTGAGATTCAGCCGAACAGCACCTTTTCATTCCGTGAATATCTTGAAGGTAAAGAGTCTGCTAGTGCGACAGATTTACAGATGACAATTATGGCGTCTCTTCTATATAAAGCGGTGTTGCAAACGAACTGGATTATAGATGAACGAAATATATCTACTGAATTGCCAGCAGGCGTTGAACCCGGATTTGAAGCGGCAATCAATCGTAAGCTCGATTTGGATTTCATTTTCACGAACCCAAATCAAACAGTCTTCACGATTCGTACGGATTGGACAGGCTCTCAGTTGGAGCTGTCAATTGAAGGTCTCCCATTTGTGCATAGCTATGACACTGAAGTGGAGAAAATCACAAAGTATGATCCGAAGACTGTTATTCGTTATAGTGCCTTTGTCAATGCAGGTGCGATTGAAATAGTGAATAAAGGTAAGAAAGGCATGGAGGTCGCGGTTAAACGTAATGTTTTGTTGAATGGTTCATTGGAAGAAATTGAAGATGTGTCAATTGATTTCTATGCTCCGCAACCAATTATCGAGCGTCATAGTTTAGAAAAAGTTGTAGAGCAAGTTCCAGATAGTAATGTGGATAGTAATTCTAGCCATACCGATGGAAATAGTTCAAATAATGGATCGACGGGTAATTCGTCTGATTCTGGTAACTCTAGTAATGGTTCATCGGATGGAAATTCTAGTAAGGGGAATAGTTCAGGTTCTTCTACTAGTAGTGGATCAGGTAGTAATTCTAACAATACAGGATCTGGAAGCACTGGTTCAAGTTCATCTACTGGAAGCGGATCAAGTAACAATAGTTCTTCTTCAAGTAACGGCTTGAACAACGATGGTTCAAGTAATTCGAACGGTTCTTACGGAAAAGACGATGCGAAGTATGATTATGATAAAGGCGGCAATCTGATTAAAGTCGACAAGAATGGTAATCCAATCGATTGATAGAGGGGGATTCAGATGGCGACAACTAGAAAACGTCTTGGGGATTTATTAATAGAGTCCGGTTTGCTGACGGATGAGCAGTTGATGAGTACGTTGAAAGAGAAGTCTCGAGATGAGCGACTTGGAGATGCGTTATTGCAGCGTGGGTATATAACGGAGCAGCAGTTGATTGAGGTGCTCGAGTTCCAGCTCGGAATTCCGCACGTCAACTTGTTCCGTTATCCGTTTGATCCCAAGTTGTTTAATATTGTGCCTAAAGGTTTGGCCAAGCAGAAGATGATTGTTCCATTGAAGAAAGATGGGGATAAATTATTCGTTGCGATGGCAGACCCAATGGATTACAACACGATTGAAGATTTGCGGTTGTCCACTGGTTTCCATATAGATACAGCGATTGCTTCAAAAGACGATATTACGCGAACGATTACTAGATATTATGATGATGAATTATTTGATGACTTGCTGTTTGAAGAACCGGAAACTACGGCAAGTCAACTAGAGCAACAGGATGATATTGTAGATAATGATTCTCCAGTCGTGCGTCTAGTGAACCAGATCATTTCTAGTGCCGTTTCCATGAAGTCCAGTGACATTCATATCGATCCTCAAGAGCATCAAGTTATGATCCGTTTTAGAATTGACGGAAAGCTGCAAACGGAACGCGTTTTACCAAAGCATATGCAGTCGATGTTGCTTGCACGGATTAAAATTATGGGGAATTTAAACATCACGGAGTCTCGTATGCCGCAAGATGGTCGGATTAAAGTCATGATTGATTTCCGACCGATCGATTTACGGTTATCGACTTTACCGACTGTTTTTGGCGAGAAAGTGGTTATGCGTATTTTGGACTTGAGTAGCTCATTGAATGATATGACGAAACTTGGTTTTGGACCTACGAATCTAGATCGTTTTCTCAGGGAAATCGAGAAGCCGAACGGTATTGTATTGATTTCGGGACCAACTGGTTCGGGTAAGTCCTCTACTCTATATGCTGCGTTGAATCGATTGAATAGCGAAGAAGTAAATATTATTACGATTGAAGATCCAGTGGAATATCAACTGGAAGGAATTAATCAAATTCAAGTGAATTCTAACGTGGGATTAACGTTTGCGACTGGATTACGTTCTATTTTGCGACAAGATCCTGACGTAGTAATGGTCGGAGAGATTCGAGATAAAGAGACCGTGGAAATCGCGATTCGTGCTTCATTGACTGGACACTTAGTGTTGAGCACGATCCACACGAATGACTCGGTTGCGTCTATATCACGACTACTTGATATGGGAGTAGAGCCATTCCTTTTGACTGCATCATTAAATGCGGTCGTGGCCCAACGATTGATTCGTCGAGTTTGTCGAGATTGTGGTACTACTCAGATAGCAACTAATCGTGAAAAAGAGATTTTCGCTAAACGTGGGAAAACGATAGAAACGATCCATCGTGGGACAGGTTGTTCGGCATGTAATATGACAGGGTATCGAGGACGGATTGCGATACATGAAGTGCTAATCATCAATGCAGAAATGCGTGATGCGATTAACCGTAACGCGGCACCTACTGTATTCCGTGAAATTGCGGAGAGAAGTGAAACGATTTTCCTGATAGACGACGGGTTAGAAAAAGTAAAGCAGGGCATTACCACTACTGAGGAAGTATTGAGAGTGGCCCTAATAGATTAGGAGTGTTTGCGGTGAACGAAAGAATTGATCAATTACTTACTGAAGCTTTTACTGTCCAGGCATCTGACATCCACTTGACTGTTGGCGTGCCTCCAATCTTCCGTGTACATGGTGACTTAAAACGTTTTGGCGAAACCGTTCTGACTGAAGAGGATACAAAGGAAATAGCGTATCAAACGATTCCAGAAAAGATGATTCCTACATTTAAAGAAGTAGGACAGATTGACTACTCGTATGAAATTGCTGGCGTTTCTCGGTTCCGTGTCAATGCATTCCAACAACGTGGTGCGATTTCATTGGCATTCCGTACAATTCCGACGAAAATTCCGACGATTGATGATTTGAATATGCCCGCAACGTTAAAAAGTTTATCGGATACTGCACAAGGGTTGATCTTGGTAACCGGGCCCACGGGTTCTGGTAAATCGACGACACTTGCGGCCATGATCCGTTATATGAATGAGACGATGCGGAAACATATTATCACCTTGGAAGATCCGATTGAGTATATGCATAATCACGGTTCATCTATTATCGATCAGCGGGAAGTCGGCTTTGATACACTGTCATTCGCAGACGGATTACGTGCGGCTTTGCGTCAAGATCCCGACGTCATTCTCGTAGGGGAGATGCGGGACTTGGAAACGATTTCTACGGCGATTACTGCTGCAGAAACCGGTCATTTAGTCCTTGCCACTTTACATACATGGAGTGCGGCTTCGACGATTGATAGAATCATAGACGTATTTCCGCATGGTCAACAGGCACAAATCCGCGTGCAGTTGGCAGGTGTGTTGAAGGCAGTCGTTTCGCAACGCTTATTCCAAACGATGGATAAACAGGGGAGACGTGCAGCGACGGAGATTATGATTAATAATCCAGCCGTGTCGAACTTGATACGGTCCGAAAAAATTCACCAGATTCCGAACGTCATTCAAACGAGCCGAGCACTTGGGATGCATATGATGGATCACTCCGTTAAGACGTTGATGGAACAGAGAGTGATTTCGTATGAAGCCGCATTGCCGTTCCTGCAAGGGGATGATTGATCGTGGCTCGTTTTACATATGAAGGGCGAGATGCGAAAGCGATTCGTCGAGGTACGGTAACGGCTACAAATAAACGCGATGCAGCTATTAAGTTAAAGGACCAAGGTATTCGCGTGGTCAGTCTGGTTGAACAAAAAGAAACCGTGTTGACGAAAGATATTACGATTGGTAGTCCAGTTAAGCGAGATCAATTGATTATGTTCTTGCGGCAGTTTTCTACACTTCTTCAAGCAGGGGTTACGATTGTGGATGCGGTGAGGATTTTATCTGCACAAGTAGAACAAGCTTCATTTCGAAAGATCCTAATTTCGATTCAGGAGGATTTACGTACGGGGACACCGCTGTCGATAGCTTTTGGGAAACATCCTAAGGTTTTTGAGCCGTTGATTTTGAATATGGTCGCGGCAGGTGAAGTATCAGGAACAGTGGATGAATCACTAGAACAACTAGCTGAGCATTTCGAGAAAGCGTATCGTACGAGACAGAAAGTTACATCTGCTATGGCATATCCAGTTGTTGTAGGGATAATAGCTATCGCAGTAGTCATTTTCCTTTTATGGTTTGTCGTACCGATGTTTGTCGATATGTTCGATAGTATTGGCGGACAATTGCCTTGGCTAACGCGTGCCGTAATGGCGGCTAGTGATTGGATTGAAAACTATTGGTACTTAGTTATTCTTATTGTTTCAATGATTATCGTAGGTTATGTATTAATCCGTAATAATCCAAAAGGGAAATATATTCTTGATACTATTTTGTTGAGATTACCTATATTCGGTAGCATTGCCCAAAAGTCTTCACTTGCGATGATGACACGTACATTAAGTTCTATGTTCTCTAGCTCTGTACCAATTTTACAAGCATTGACAATGACAGAAAGAGTCGTGGGGAATGAAGTCATTTCAAAAGTAATTGGTGAGTCTAGAGTATCCATGGAACGCGGCGGATCACTTACAGAACCTATGTTAAACCACTGGGCATTTCCTCCGCTAATACCTCATATGATCGCAATTGGAGAAGAGACTGGTTCTTTAGACTCTATGTTAGCGAAAGTTGCGGATTTTTATGAGAAAGAAGTAGAAGCGGCAACAGACCGCTTAAAAGCTTTAATAGAGCCTATGATGATAGTTTTCTTAGCAGCGATAGTCGGGACTATAGTTTTGGCTATCATGTTGCCGATGTTTAGTATGTTTGAGCAGATAGATAGTTTGTAACAGAAATAACAAATGTTATGTATAATTTTAATTTATTTCACTAAAACTAGTGTTATTTTCCTAATACCTCTGATATACTATATTCATAGAGTAAGAAAAAACAAGAGGAGGAAATTATATGAAAAAGTTTATGCAGAAGAAATTAAATCAAAAAGGTTTGACGCTTGTCGAGTTACTAGCGGTTATTGTTATTTTGGGAATTATTGCAGCGATTGCGGTGCCGGCTATTGGGAATATTATTACGAATTCGAAAGTTAATGCTTTGAAAGCTGATGGACAGAATGTGTTATCTGCTGCACAGATGTACTTTGCGGAAAACGGTGAAAAAACAGTTGAGCTATCGAAATTAACAGAAGAAGGATTTTTAAATGAGGTCGGTGGCCTTACAACAGCAACAGTTACAAAAGTAGATGGCGGATCAAATACTCTAACTGGCTCTGCAACAACAAAGGGTGTAACAGTAGCATTTGCAGGCTCAACTTCAAAAAACATTACTGATGCGGGGGTTAAAGGAAATACTAGTACAGTTACAATAACAAGATAATTATCTTTTTATTAATTAGTTTACTGAATCTACAAGAAAACTCTACAGAGAATATCTCTGTAGAGTTTTTCGAAACTAGGAATCTTGAATTGTATTATTAACTAATTATAGCTTATAAGGACTTTCTCTATAAAGATACAACACTTTAATACATGAAGTCTTCCACGAGTTAAATTTCTAGAAATGGCGGTATTCTCGGAAGTTTTCTTACTAAAGGCTATTCCTTCAATCTATGATATTTTTAGAAAACTCTTATATCAAAGCAATAAAAACTCTATTTCATTAATTAATACGTAGACCTATACTTCATTGAATATTTCTTAAACAAAAGGTTTCGCCGCCTCTTTAATTAATTCATTCATTGTAACTTGTTGCTGTTATCTAGTAGATAAAAGCCTATCAATGACACTTTTTGAATTACCAAAGCTAGACCGCTTTGGATTTATGGGAGAGTGATCATTAGTAAGAAAGAAATAGAAATTCGTAAAGCAACTGTCGAAATAATCAAGAATAGCGATAAATCCACAAAAGTAGGAATCAAAGCATGTGGTGGTTTACTCGAGATATCATCTGATTAAGTTCAACCCCAATATTTCGTCAGCTTTCCTAATCAATCTTCCCTTCCCACACCACATTTGCTATACTTACCATAACTAGTTCACTAGGAAAAAATCACCAAACACCTTGAGTTTTCTCGTCTGGAAGGAGTTCGTTCATGTCTACTTTATCCAATTTAAAACGCCCGCTTTCCAAACTTTCTATACCAACATTCAGCCGTAAAAAGCGTGTCTATTCGTTAACTTTGGATGATGATGCGATTCGGTACGTACGAATAAAGTCCTTGGACCCAATCGTACTAGACACGGCGAAAGAGATGTTACTACCGGAACATGTCATCCAAGAAGGCCGAATAGCCGAAGAGGACATGCTGCGGAATGTCTTGACGGAAGCTGTGAAAAACTGGAATCTTGCGAAGCGTGACGTGGCGTTTTTAGCGCCCGATACATATGTCATCATCCGCCGAGTTGCCTATCCAGACACAGTGGAGGATGAAGAACTGAAAAGCCATTTCTTTATCGAAATCGGCTCGACGATTTATTTGCCGTTTGATGATCCGGTTTTTGATGTCGTTCCATATACCGCCAATAACGCACAGAATGAAGCAATCTTGATTGCGTCGAAAGAAAGTATTATGCAGACCTATGAGGACGTGCTGAAGTCAGTAAAGTTGGAGCCGGTTGTGGCGGATATTGCACCGCTTTCTCTCTATCGTCTAGCCCATCATGTGCACCAATTTGAGGGGTCAGAACATATACTTCTTGCTGATTTACATGGCCGTAGTTTGACTGTGTCCATTTTCTATTCTCATTATCCTTTATTCATACGCTCGATGGAACTTGAAGTGCCGCTTAGCATGTCTACAGGTGAAGAGCTAGAACAACGGGTCGAACCACTTACGATTGTCATGGAACTCGAGAAACTAGCAAACTTCTATAGATTTAATTTGGCGGAAAACGATTCGACTATAACCCACTTAGTGTGGAATGGTATCTATACACAGCAAAAACAGTTGTTGGAGATGGTTCGAGAGCGTTTAGCGATTGAAGCGCTTCCCTTGGTGAAAGAGCCGATTAGTTGTGTAGATGGAACCGCGATTACTGCCGATTTTCATCGAGTGATAGGCCTTGCGCTGAAGGAAGAGGTGTAGGACGCGTATGTTGGTTGATATAAACCTACTCCCGGAGAAGATCAAGGAACGAGCTACTTTTTTATGGATCGCCATTGCCATTCTGTTGGTCGCCCTCATTAGTTGGGTGGTTCTTTTTATGATGGCTGCGAAAAATGACGAAGAAGCACAAAGATTACAACAGTCTACATATGAAATACAGAAACAACAAGAAAGCATAACGTCTCAGTTGCGGCTGTCGGCTTTCGGTCAGGAAAAAGAACAATTAGCCGCCACAGTGGATTTCCTGAAAGCGTACCAGTATAAAACACATCCTCTTATAGAAGATCTTTCGAGAGCGTTGCCTGATCGTGGTTTTTTCCAAGAGCTAACGTTCACTGCGCCTAACGAAGTGACGTTGAAAGTACAGTTTGATGATCTAATGGAACCTGCCCTTTATTTAACTCGAATGAAAGCATCATCGTTAATTATAGATGCAACGTTTGAAGGAATTGAGACGGAAAAACTGGATGTTGAAGAACGTGAGAATATTTTGCCTAGATATTTCGCTACATACTTCATTCAATTTGTGGACGATCGCGCGTTACCGGGTGAGGATGCAGAGGTGGATTCTGATGCGATTGAAGAACCGCAAGAAGAATCATTTCCTGCTGAAGAACAGCCGCCTGTAGATGCTGACACGGAAGGGGGCGATCCGGTTGAATAAGTATCTATCTAAACGTCAGATGGAGATCGGTTTGGTCGTATTGGCTTCGATTTTCCTTGTTGCGCTTGTCTATTACACCGCGTCGAACGTCTACTTGCCGGCGAAAGACAGCAAGGACCAGGCAGTTGCACAGTTGGCTTCAGAACGCGATGTGTTATATGCGATGCAAAAGCAATTGGCTAATAAAGATCCAAATGAAACCGTAACGTCTGCGCCACTTCAAAAGGTCGTGCCGGTTATTCCGCTAGAAGACGCATTGCTCATTCGTCTAGAGAAGGCAGAAGTGAAATCCAATAGTAGAATAGAAGGAATTACTTTTTCAAAAGAAGTATTTGATATCGAACGGTTGCCTGAAAATGTACAAAACCTTGAAACGGTGTTGATGGAAGTGACGCTCGCTGCGGATACGTACAAACAAGTGGATACGTTCATCTATGAAATTGAAGAAATGATTCGGATTATGAATGTAGAGACGATTCAATTTGAAGCAACTGCCGAGAAAACGGAAGAAGAATCCGACGTAGGGGAAATGAAAGTCGTCATTTCGTTTCATGCGTATTTCCGTCCTGATCTCGTCAATTTACAAAATGAGGCGCCGAAAGTGGATGCGCCGCCACCTGCATTGAAATTTGATCCGACAACAATCAATAAAATGACAGGTACCGAGAAAGCGGAGTGAGGAGGTAGTTCATGGAATGGCTCTATAGTGTGTTTTTCTTCCTCTACGGTATCACGTTTGGCTCGTTTTTTAATGTCGTCGGCATACGTGTGCCGCTGAAGGAGTCGATCGTGTCGCCTCCTTCGCACTGTACGACGTGTGATCGGAACTTGACTGCGATTGACCTAGTGCCGGTCTTCTCTTACGTATTCTTGCGCGGCAAGTGCAGAGGCTGTAATGAAAAGATTAGTGCGCTCTATCCCACGATGGAACTGATCACGGGTGTGTTGTTCGTTTGTGCATACTTATACTTTGGTTTTCAGTGGGAGCTCGTTGTGGCGCTACTATTTATTTCAATGCTCGTTATGTTAACGGTATCCGACCTGAAATATATGTTGATCCCGAATAAAATTTTATTACCGTTTGGTATTGCGATTTTCATTCTGCGCTTCGTTAGTCCACTGACGCCTTGGTGGGATAGTTTGCTTGGAGCAGCGATTGGGTTCGGCTTGTTGCTGTTGATTGCGATTGTGTCAAATGGCGGTATGGGTGGTGGCGATATTAAATTGTTTTTCGTGATTGGCTTAGTGCTCGGGACGATGCAGACGTTAGTGACGCTGTTTCTCGCATCATTGATTGGCGCGATTGTCGGACTGATTTTCTTGAAAAAGACGAAGCAAGGACGAAAGACGCCTGTGCCATTTGGTCCCTCGATTGCGGCTGCTGCACTCATTGCCTATTTTTATGGCGCGCAGCTTGTCAGTTGGTACACAGGTTTGTTGAACTAAATCGGTAAATGTTTATGGACGAGACGACAACAGTCTCGTCTTTTTTTGCGTTCGTTTTGGTAAGGTGGAAGAAAACTACTGGAGTGATGGAATGAATTTCCGCAGGACGTATTCAAAGAACATTGTGATTCGGGCGTTAGTACAAGGAGTGGCGATCGGCTTGGTCGCGGTGCTAGTGATCGGGCTAACGATATCGACTACGGGAGGGAAAGAGGATAAGGCAAGTGAAACGGTGGCGACGACTGGGCCGAAAACAGAGGACAAGGAAGGGGCGGCTGAAGGCGGAGATACGATGTTCGTCAAGCAGCATGGCGTATTTTCTAGTCAAGAGGCCGCAACGGATTTCGTAGCGGAGAATCCGAGTCTCGCGAGTACGGCTGTCGTGCCAGCAGGTGGTCAGTTTTACGTTTGGGGAGCAGTATGGCTGAAAGAGAGCGATGTCATTTTAAAGGAAGGTGAAGACGCGTTTAAGAAGAGAATCACCGTTGCACCAGGCACTTGCAAGTCAGCAGATGCTGGTGAAGTGAGAAAAGCGCTACTCGCAGAGGATTTATCGAAAATTGAATTGTCTAAGGATGGCGAAGATGCGAAAAAAGGTGGAGACTTTGAGAAGAAAGTGACCGCTATCACAGCGTTTACGAAGGATTCCTCTGTCGCGAGACTGCATCTGCTAGCACACTATTCGAACCAGGACCCATGCTTCAAAATTCAATTTTGATCCCATATACGGGGAAGAATTGAATTTTGCCCTTTTTTCAAATCGTGCAGAATAGCGTACACTAGGAAAAAGGGGGTTGTTCCAATGAAATTTATTAGTCTAAAACCAATCGTTCTCGCATCTTCTTCGCCGAGACGTAAAGAATTACTACAGCTTGCAGGAATTGATTTCACGGTGAGACCGAGTGATGTAGATGAGGATGTCCCGTTCACGCCAGAAGAGCCATATGAGTATGCGGTTCGTTTGTCGGAGCGAAAGGCGCTTGCGGTAGTTGAATCAGAAGAAGAAATCATTATTGCGGCGGATACGATTGTGGTGAAAAACGGCAGAGTATTCCCAAAGCCGGCAAATGACGCGCAAGCTATTGATTTCTTAATGGAGTTATCTGGAGAGTTGCATGAAGTGATTACAGGTGTGACGATCCTTGCGAATGGGAAGACGATTCAGTTTGCTGGTTTGTCTCAAGTGAAGTTTAGGAATCTGGATGAAGAGCTTGTTTACGCTTATGTGAAATCTGGTGATGCTTCAGACAAAGCAGGTGCGTACGGCATCCAAACGCAAGGGATGCTGTTCGTAGAAAATATGGTGGGCGATTACCAAAATATCGTAGGGTTGCCGATCAGTGATCTGGTCAACCGTATGCGTCAAGAGGGTTTGTTGATTTTAGAAGGCGGTGGCGCGTAATGCCTTTTGATAGGGCACCACAAATGATGATCCGCGATGTGCATATCGCGGACAGACCCCGTGAGCGTTTAATACGGGAAGGGGCGAGCAGTTTATCGAATCAGGAGTTGATGGCGATCCTACTGCGCACAGGCTCGCGCTCAGAGTCCGTTCTCGTGCTCGCCAACCGGGTGTTGTCAACAATTGACCGTCTGCAAGATTTGAAAGAGCTGACGGTGGATGAAATGACGAAGATTAAAGGGATTGGTGAAGCGAAGGCGGTGCAGTTACTAGCTGCAGCAGAACTTGGCAAGCGATTGTATCGGGCGGCGCCGCATGAACGCTATAAGATCCGTTCACCTGAAGATGCCGCGAATTATTTGATGACGGATATGTCGTCGTTGAACCAAGAACATTTTGTTGTGTTATTTTTAAATGTCAAAAATGAAGTGCTACATAAGCAGACGATTTTCATTGGTAGTTTGAATTCTTCCATAGTACATCCACGCGAAGTGGTGCGCCCATAAGGGTCTATAGAAAGTCTGCTTTCGCACAGCAGTAAGGGAATATCATAATGTTTTACCCTTATCATTAGTCAACTTATCTGAAAGGGAAACCGGACAGGGAGTGTAGCATGTTGGAAAAGCCATAAGTTGCTTAATTACCAAAGCACGACTGAATGGCGAGATGAAACGTATGAACAAGGATGAAAGCTAAACTGCCTGAATGATAGCTCAAGGGGGACTACGGGGACCTTTAGCGGGAGGTAATGATATACGCTATATGAAATGTGCCTCATTCTTAAAAACTTCGAGAATGATGATTTGATACCATTTCACCCAACTTTCGTATAAAAGTAACGAGCGAACGTCACATCCGATATCATACATGCGATATTTCTATAAATCTAAATGGGGATTACCTAAGTCAGAACGCCTAAAAGGCTATGCATATTTGATGCTGAATATCTGATAAGGTAACGGAGCTCCCGTAGTAGTCTGAGCTAGGGAAAGCCTAGTACGTGGCGAAGGGGAGCAGTTTATAACGTTAATACCAAATTGGGAAGGAGCGGAGGCTCTATGAGAATTCCAACAGTAGTATTAAATCGTCTAACTGCCAAAGCAAAAGTCGGAAATTATGTATTTGAGCGACTGTATCGCAACTTGTACAACAAAGAATTCTATTTAGAAGCATATGCAAAACTGTATGGGAATAAGGGCAGCAACACCAAAGGAGTCAATGAAGATACAATTGATGGTATGAGTATGAAACGTATTGAAAAGCTCATTGAAAAACTACAAAATCAAACGTATCAACCTAATCCAGCACGAAGGGTATATATCCCTAAAAAGGATGGGAAAACAAGACCGTTAGGCATTCCTACCTTTGAGGATAAATTAGTACAAGAAGTTGTTCGCCGACTGCTTGAAAGCATCTTTGAACCATCGTTCTCTGCTCACTCTCATGGATTTAGACCAAATCGTAGCTGTCATACCGCATTAAAAGAAATCCGTAATACTTTTACGGGAACTAGATGGTTTATTGAGGGTGACATTAAAGGATTCTTTAATAATATCGACCACCATGTTTTAGTTGGCATTTTGCGAAAAAGAATTCACGATGAGAAGCTCATCAATTTAATCTGGAAATTTTTGCGCGCAGGATATGTAGAAGATTGGGTATTTCATAAAACCTATAGCGGTGCACCACAGGGTGGAATTATCAGCCCGCTTTTATCGAATATTTATTTGAATGAACTCGATGATTATGTGGGGCAATATATTGCACGCTATAACAAAGGTGACAAAAGAATTCACAATTCTTCCTATCATAACCTTGCTTCCAAGATTAACAATCGCAAAGAAAAAAATAAACGTGATTGGCCAACTTTAGCTGAAGAGGAAAAGAAGGAGCGGTTGAAGGGGGTAAAAGCCCTTTACAAAGAACTGCAAAGTCATGACAGTAAAGACCTCTTTGATCCAAATTATCGCCGCTTGAAATACGTTCGTTATGCGGATGATTTTTTACTCGGTGTCATTGGTAGTAAAAAGGAAGCTGAACATGTCAAACAAGATTTAACGCAGTTCCTACAAGAACAACTAAAACTAGAACTGAGTGCAGAGAAAACTTTGATTACCCATAGTAAGAACAATGCCCGCTTTCTTGGTTATGATATTCGTGTCGCTAGAGATTGGCATCGAATGAAAATGCCAAATGGAACAAAAAAACGAAAATTTAACTATCAAACAAAGCTTTTCGTTCCACACGAAAAATATATCCAAAAGTTAGTACAGTTGAATGCGTTAAAAATAGGACCAAATAATGGCTGGAAACCAATACATCGCTCGTATTTGGTGCACAATGACGACCTCGAAATTTTACGAACGTACAATGCGGAAATAGAAGGCTACTACAATTACTACCGCCTGGCGAGTAATGTACATGTTTTACAGTCTTTCCGTCAAACCATGAAATATAGCATGATTAAAACGTACGCGAATAAATACAAGTCTACCGTTAGTAAGACGATCAATAAATTCAGCATTAACGGAGAATTCGGGGTTCGATATGAAACGAAAGAAGGCCTTAAAACAGCCTACTTTACGTTGCAACGAATGGAAAAAAACGATGAGATAAAACAACCAACCGTCGATACAGTTGAGAATACATTAATTTATTCAGGGCGAACAAGTATGATTGACCGTTTACTTGCCGAAAAGTGTGAATGGTGTGCTTTGTCAGGTGTACCACTTGAGATGCATCACGTTCATAAATTGAAAGATTTACAAGGTAAGAAAAAATGGGAGCAAAGAATGATAGCCCATAGACGAAAAACGATGGCATTATGTGTAACATGCCATCACGATTTGCATAATGGCATGTTAGATTAAAGTAAATGGAAAGCCGTATACTCTGAGAGGAGTACGTACGGTTTGGAGGGGAGTTCTTGGAAACCTAGTATAGCAATATACCAAGGCGCTGGGTTCTCACCCTACTTCCGTGAAGCGTTTAAACGTTCGGCTGCCTCGATGATTATTTCACATAATCATCCGAGCGGTGACACGACGCCTTCAAGAGAAGATATTGAAGTAACAAAGCGCTTGATGGAAGCGGGTCAGATCATGGGTGTGGATGTGCTCGATCATATTATCATCGGCGATCAGAAATTCATCAGTTTAAAAGACAAAGGCTACATATAAAGACATGAATTTTGTCGCGAAAAAGTGGAGAGACTGGGAAATCAGTCTCTTTTTCGATGTTTTTTGCAAACTAGCCGGGTGACACTGTAAATTAAGTTACCTTTCCGTTATAATGTGGTGTATGCTTTTAAGAATACCGATGATGGTTTGATAGAAAGGGAGAATTGACTTGTTTGGTTTCAGATCAAGAAACGTAGGAATTGACTTGGGGACAGCCAATACTCTAGTTTTCATTAAGGATAAAGGTATTGTGCTAAGGGAGCCTTCTGTCGTAGCGAAAAATACGACGACGGGTGAAATCGTTGCGGTAGGCAGTGAAGCGCATGCCATGATCGGACGTACGCCGAGTTCAGTTGTTGCCATTCGCCCAATGCGAGAAGGAGTTATTGCAGATTTTGAAACAACAACTGCTATGATTCGTCATTATTTAAAAGAAGCGCTAAAATCAGCAGGAACTTCATGGACAAAGCCGACGGTCATGGTCTGTGTGCCCTATGGTATTACATCTGTTGAACAACGCGCAGTGATCGATGCTGCACGTCAAGCGGGTGCGAAGGAAGCATATACGATTGAAGAACCGTTTGCGGCTGCGATCGGTGCAGATTTACCAGTATGGGAACCAACCGGCAGTATGGTCGTCGATATAGGTGGAGGTACGACGGAAGTGGCCATCATTTCTTTAGGTGGTATTGTAACGAGCACATCGATCCGTGTAGGTGGAGATTCCATGGATACGGCTATCATAACGTATATCCGTAAAGAATATAAATTGATGATCGGTGAACGTACGGCCGAAAACATCAAGATGCAAATTGGTTCGGCGTTTGATTTGGATCAGACAGAAAAGATGGATATCCACGGTCGTGATTTATTGACGGGTCTGCCGAAAACGATGGAAATTAATTCGCAGGAAATTACGAAAGCGTTGAAAGAACCGATGGATTTAATTATTGAAGGTATGAGAAAGACGCTTGAGCAGACACCACCTGAATTGGCATCAGACGTCATGGAGCGTGGAATTGTCTTAACGGGCGGCGGTTCATTGCTTCGTAACCTCGATAAAGCCATTTCTGAAGAAACAAAAATGCCTGCCTTTGTAGCGGAAAATACGCTTGATTGTGTCGTGATTGGAACGGGTAAGGCGTTGGATAATTTAGAACTCATTAAGAAAATTCAATCATAATATTAATTGGAGGAGATGTAGGCAATGCCGCGTTTTTTTTCCAATAAACGATTAATCATTTTATTAGTAGGAGTAATCGTCCTTGTGGCATTAATTGCATTTTCACTTCGTGACCGAAATCATGCAAATGTTCCGGAACAAGCAGTGAAGGATGTCGTAGGTTTTGGGCAATCGCTTGTGACGAAACCAGCCCACTTTGTAACGGGACTTATTGAAAATATTGATACGATGCTTAATACATACGAAGAAAACAAACGATTAAAAGAGCGTCTGGAAACGTATGCCGCTATGCAAGCGGAGTTAGTAGATGTCAAGGCGGATAATGTAAAACTGCGGGAAATCATTGATAAACAAGAGAATCTGCGTACATTTGAGCCAATTCAGTCTACAGTCATTTCACGTAATCCCGATCAATGGGAAGAGAAAATCATCATTGACAAAGGAACAACAGCTGGAGTGGACGCCAATATGGCGGTCATGACGGCACAAGGTTTGATTGGGAAAGTCATTTTGTCGACTCCATTCACATCCACAGTCGAATTAATTTCGACGGAAAATAGCGATTTCCGTGTGGCGGCAATGGTCGTTGGTGAACAAGAAATGTTCGGTTTGATCGAAGGGTACGACCGGACTTCTAGACAGCTGATCATGAAGCGTTTAGATTCTAGCTTCAATGTAAAAAAAGGGATGCAAGTGATATCTTCAGGACTCGGAGGCATTTTCCCGAAAGGTATTTTAATAGGGGAAGTAACCGAAGTCTCTACAGATGACTATGGTCTGACAAAGCTAGCGTATATAAAACCAGCAGCTACTTTCTCACAACTAGATCACGTGATGATTGCGAAGCGAACCATGACAGTGGTTGATGGGACCGACGGAGGCAACTCCGCACATGCAAAAGGGGACGATGAGTCATGATCCGATTCATCATTCCTTTACTTGCTGTCCTGTTATTTTTCTTGGAACCTATTTTCAGTCTATTTTCACCTATTGAAATAAACAACGAGTTATACATCACGGTACCTAGGTTTCTAATGGTCTATTTAATTTTCATTGCGACGTATTACAATAGCAAGCGAGCGATTATTTACGGATTTGTCCTCGGACTGTTGTATGATATGTATCATATTGATATTATTGGATTATACACATTCATGTATCCGCTGATTTGTTACGTTGCGGCGTTAGTAATTCGACAAATTGAGCGTCATACCGTGACGGTTATGGTATTATCAGTAGTAATGATTGTGTTACTGGAATTGTTGTCGTACTTTTTTGCTAGTGTGATTGCGTTAACGTCTATTGATTTCGGCGAATTCTTCACAAGTCGACTCATTCCGACAATGATCGCGAATTCATTATTTATCGTGATGTTCGGCTATATGTTCAAACAGATTACAGAGAAAAGATTTTTACAAAAACAAGCAGGCTTTTAAGTATTGTGAGGTGATGTAGGTGACGAAATCACAGTTGATAACGATAAAAGGAACAAAAGACGGCTTAGTATTACGATTAGATGACCATTGCGCATTTACTGAATTGCTAAGTGAGTTGAAAGAAAAAGTGCAGAGCAGCGTACTAGAAGGTGTGTCTGAAGTACAGTTGCATCTAGGGCATCGTTATTGTGACGAGAAAGACATGAACAAGATTCAATCGGTCATTCATACTTCCCCTCATTTGCGAGTTTCGAAGGTACATAGTGACGTCGTTTCGTTAAAAGAGTGTGAGAGAAAGTTGATCGAGAAGCAGTCCGAAACCTATATAGGAATCGTTCGATCGGGTCAGGTCGTAAAGGCTGATGGCGATTTGGTCATTATCGGTGATGTGAATCAGAGTGCACAAGTCATTGCAGGCGGCAGTATTTATGTACTGGGCCGTGTCAAAGGCATTGCACATGCGGGAGCACAAGGCAATAAAGATGCAGTCATTGCTGCATCTTGGTTGGAAGCGACGCATCTGAAAATTGCGGATAAGATCGAGATCATGACCGACGAATTGACGGTTCTTTCTGAGCAACCTGAAATGGAATGTGCGTATCTTCAAAAGAATGGGCAGATTGCGATAGACCGTCTTCAGGAGCTCCGATATTTACGTCCGGACCTTGCTACATTTAAGGGAGGTATATAATTTGGGAGAAGCAATTGTCATTACTTCTGGTAAAGGTGGCGTTGGAAAAACCACAACGTCAGCCAATCTTGGTACCGCTCTTGCGTTACAAGGGAAAAAAGTGTGTTTAGTGGATACAGATATCGGTCTGCGTAACTTGGACGTAATTCTAGGCTTAGAAAACCGAATCATTTATGATTTGGTCGATGTTGTGGAAGAACGTTGTAAAGTTCATCAGGCCCTTGTGAAAGATAAACGTTTCGAGGATCGATTGTTCTTACTACCAGCAGCTCAGACGACTGATAAGAGTGCTGTGAATCCGGAACAGATGAAGAAACTCGTGTTAGAATTAAAACAAGATTATGATTATGTCTTGATTGACTGCCCAGCAGGCATTGAGCAAGGATTTAAAAATGCGATTTCTGGTGCGGACCGTGCGATTGTCGTGACGACTCCAGAAATTTCTGCTGTGCGTGACGCAGACCGTATTATTGGACTGCTTGAAGCGGAAGAAGGACTGGAGCCACCGAAATTGATCATCAACCGTATTAGAAGCGGTATGATGGAGAGCGGTGAAACGTTAGATGTCAATGAAATTACGACGCATTTATCGATTGATTTATTGGGTATCGTAATGGATGATCAAAATGTTATATCTGCTTCAAATAAAGGCGAACCTGTCGTGATGGACCCGGCAAACCCTGCTGCAATTGGGTATCGTAATATTGCACGACGAATCTTAGGTGAGTCTGTGCCATTGATGACGATGGAGAAAAGCAAAGCAGGATTCTTCGGCAAGATCAAGAATATGTTCAGCAAATAATACAATCTCAAAGCTCAGTACCTTTTATGGTGCTGAGCTTTTTCATTCGTCATTTAATTCTCCTTCTTTTCATACACTGCAGGTAAGGGAGGGGACGTGATGAAGTGGAAAACGAAATGGATCATCGCTATTGTGCTGATGGTGTCTGTTGTAGGCTTATCAAAACTGGAAGAACGCCAGTTAGTCAATATACCCATTACGCAATATGTAACGACTGGAAAGGATTTTGTGGTGATGAAGAAGTGGGTGTCTTCCTGGATGGCAGAAGATGAAGTCATCACGGTGTCTGGGGATCCCGTGTTTAATCCGTTTGAGACGTACGAATCGTTCCAGCCCTATCAAGACGGAGCTATTATTTCGTATACTCAACCGATGTCGATCACTTCACAAGGAAGCGGACTAGTCGTCTTTACAGGCTATACCAGACAGTCAGGAAAAACAGTGACCGTTCAATACGATAATGGTGATGAAGTAACGTATGGATTCGTAGGCTCGTTCTCGACGCTGCCGTACACAGCTGTAAAGCATGGGGATGAGATTGCGATGATGGATGAGGAAGCGGTGTATATTCGCGTGAAACGCAATGGGATACCGCTAGAGCCTACTGTGTTAGCCACGTATATGTCGGACGGTCAGCAATGAAGTATCGTATTCATCCCGTATTGTTGCCGATTTTTTTATTTTTCATGATCGTCGGTGGTGTGTCATTGTACGCGTTGCTCTTATTCTCTTTACTTTTTCATGAACTAGGACACGTTTTGGCTGCTCGACACGTCGGAATGAAAATTAGGAGTTGCACCATTTTACCGTATGGAGGGGAATTGCAATTTGTTAATCGGCAACTGGCAAGTAAACAGCAACGGCTGATCGTGGCGCTCGGTGGTCCTGTCGCGACAGCTGTTTTGTTAGTACTAGGTATGTGTTGGACATTCCCCGGAGATGCGCAGTTCGTAAAGATTCAACTGATCTTGTTGAGTGTGAATTTATTACCGATTCTACCTCTTGACGGTGGACAAGTGGTGTCTGTTTTGCTAGAGACAGAGGCGACGAAATACACTACGCGCTCGAACTTCTTATTGTACTCCATCATCGTGTCTGCATCGCTTTGTGCATTTTTTATTGCGTATTTGCCGGACAGTTTGCCACTCGTTATGATTACATCATATTTAGCAGTGCAGAACATTATATCCTATCGTTTTAGAAGGTACGAGCGGGTCTTTGAACAGCTCACTAAAAGGGAAACTTCCTTCTTTTAAAAGATTATAGGAATAATGCTTGACCTGCTCTTTTCTATGTGATAATATTTTACTGTTATTGATTGTAGCACCCGTGCTACAACCGCACTAAACAGGTTCAAGTATTCCAAGGAATCACCTGTCAAGGCGAGTCTGTATAATTAGAGGAGGTGCAAGTATGTACGCAATTATTGAAACTGGTGGAAAACAAATCAAAGTTGAAGCAGGCCAAGAGATCTTCATTGAGAAGGTTGCTGGTGAAGCGGATGAAGTGGTAACTTTTGACAAGGTGCTAATGGTGGGCGGAGATGACGTTAAAGTCGGTGCTCCATTCGTAGAAGGCGCAACTGTAACAGGTAAGGTTGTCAAGCAAGGCCGCGCAAAGAAAATCGTTGTCTTCAAATATAAGGCAAAGAAAAACTACCGTAAAAAACAAGGACACCGTCAACCATACACGAAAATCGTTATTGACGGAATCAATCTATAATCCGGCATGATACATGTCAGAATTATAAAAGAGCCTTCTGGGCGCATCTCAGTTTTTGAGATGGATGGTCATGCAAACTTTGCAGAACACGGTCAAGATCTAGTTTGTGCTGGTGCTTCTGCCGTATCATTTGGTGCGGTAAATGCTATTATGCAATTGACTTCGATCGAACCCGACGTTGATCAAGGTGCGGATGGTGGATACTTACGTGTGACGTTTCCGGTAACGGAACAAGATGCGCAAGTTCAGCTGCTACTGCAAGCCATGATTATTTCTTTACAAACGATTGAACTAGACTATGCAGATTATATAAAATTAACCTTTAAAAAGTAGGAGGTGGCAGCTATGTTACGTTTAGATCTTCAGTTTTTCGCATCGAAAAAAGGTGTAGGTTCTACTAAGAACGGTCGTGATTCACATTCGAAACGTCTTGGTGCTAAGCGCGCAGACGGACAAATCGTTTCTGGAGGATCCATCCTTTATCGCCAGCGTGGAACAAAAATTCACCCAGGTGAAAACGTTGGTCGCGGTGGAGATGATACTCTATTCGCAAAAATCGACGGCGTCGTTCGTTTTGAACGTCTTGGCCGCGACAAAAAGAAAGTCAGTGTCTACCCAGCAGCAACGCAAGAAGCTTAATTGGATAGCGTGACGATGTGAAAGAGGACTGCACTTGTTGCAGTCCTTTTTCTTATGTCAAGATTGGTATGGTATGAGCGGATGTTAGGGAAGTATGAGCGCTTAGCCAAGTAGATAGAGCGGATAGCGAGTGTGTATGATCGCTTGGCTGTTTTTATGAGCGGATACACGTTTTATTGAGCGCTTCTCGACGAATAATGAGCGCTTGACCAATTTGGAAGATGAGGAGCCATACATTTTAGGTAAATTGTTACGCGGTGATGATATTTTTAGTGATTTACGCACGAAAATGCTATACTAAGAAGTACGAAAACAGCTGGTGGTGAAAATATGGGGAAAAATGAGCTAAATGTGTCGCAGGCAGTGAGATTTAGTCGACACGATCACATGAATGATCTGCAATTAATCCTCATGAATCTCGATATGGGGAAGTACACAGAAGCGAGAAACTGCATTCTTGAGAAAACGGGAGACATGCAGCGAGAGGCATTGCTTCAGAAATTATCTATGCCTCTTACTGAGGAATGGATTACGACACTTGGGTGGCGATATCCGGTTCTAAAAGTGCAATTGTATTGCGATATTACGGAAAAAATTGATTCAAGTGAAATGGACCGCGAGTTGGTCGGATACTTGGAGCAAGTTGTGCTGGCAGTAGAAGAAAAAATCCAGCGCTATGCAGATTGTCCTGTGACGATTGAAGTCACGACAGACACTGCTTCTTGGAGTATGCAACTGACATTTACCGAGCTGTACGCGAAGCAACTAGACATCCCAGAACATTCATCTCAGCTTACGGTCGAAGTCCACGGTGAACCGGATCAATGGACGTTTACCATCAGTGGACAATTAGGAGGATTATAAATTATGTTTGTGGATCACGTTAAAGTATTTGTAAAAGGTGGCGACGGTGGCGATGGTATGGTTTCGTTCCGTCGTGAAAAATATATAGCCAATGGTGGGCCATCCGGTGGTGATGGCGGGAAAGGCGCGGACGTCATCTTTATAGTGGATGAAGGATTGCGTACATTAATGGATTTCCGTTATCAGCGTCATTTTAAAGCGGATCGCGGAGAGCATGGTCAAAGTAAAAATATGCACGGCCGTAGCGGTAAGCATATGATCGTGAAAGTTCCGCCTGGCACGGTCGTCAAAGATGCAGAAACCGGAACGATTATCGCAGATTTGGTGGAACATGGCCAACAAGCAGTCATTGCGCGCGGTGGGCGTGGAGGACGCGGTAACAGCCGTTTCGTTACGCCACAGAACACGGCACCTGAGCTTTCTGAAAAAGGAGAGCCGGGCGTTAGTAAAGATATTGTGCTCGAATTGAAAGTTCTCGCTGACGTTGGTCTTGTTGGATTCCCGAGTGTTGGTAAATCCACGTTATTGTCAGTCGTTTCATCAGCGAAGCCAAAAATTGGTGATTATCACTTTACTACATTAGTTCCGAATCTCGGAATGATCGAAACGGATGATCACCGTACATTCGTCATGGCGGATTTGCCTGGATTGATCGAAGGCGCACATGAAGGAGTTGGACTCGGACATCAATTTTTGCGTCACATCGAACGTACGCGCGTAATCGTGCACGTTATCGATATGTCAGGACTTGAAGGTCGTGAGCCGTTTGAAGATTATCAGACGATCAATAAAGAATTAGAGCAGTACAATATGCGTTTGACTGAACGCCCACAAATTATTGTGGCGAATAAAATGGATATGCCGGATGCGCAAGAGAATTTAGAAATTTTTAAAGAAGCACTTGGGGATGAAGAGGTTCAAATATTCCCGATTTCTGCATTGACGAGAACTGGTTTGGATCCATTGCTATACGCCATTTTAGATCTGCTTGAAACTACACCGGAATTCCCAATGTTGACGGATGCAGACGAAGAAGAAGCGAGCAATTCAGTATTGTACAAACACGAAACAACTGGTCCTGATTTCATTATTTCACGTGACGATGATGGAGCGTTCATGTTGTCCGGTTATACAATAGAGCGTTTGTTCCAGATGACTGATTTCAACTTTGATCAATCAGTTCGTAAGTTCTCACGTCAGATGCGTGGTATGGGGATCGATGAAGCGTTGCGTGAACGTGGTGCGAAAAACGGGGATATCGTACGTATCATGAGCTACGAGTTCGAGTTCTTGGAGTAAGACCGGAATGGCTCGTTTTGGGGGGAGCGAAATGGAACAAATCGGGGAAGGTCAGTTTTATTTAGTGCGCGAAGATGTATTGACTGAGTCGATGCAGAAAATGTTGGAAGCTAAACGAATGATGGCAAGAGGCGAAGTGACAACGATCCAAGAAGCAACCAAGCGGGTCGGCCTGTCACGCAGCGCCTTCTACAAATATCGTGATGCCGTGTTCCCGTTCGAGTCGATCGCACGGGACCGGATCTTGACGATTTTTATTCAACTGGAAGATTTAAAGGGTTCGTTAGCTGTACTATTGGAAGTCGTCTCAGAAGCGAAGTGTAATGTATTGACGATCCATCAGACGATTCCTGTCCAGGGCCGCGCGAACATTACATTATCGTTAGATGTGACGGAAATGGAAATTAAGGTAGAAGCATTTTTACAGCGACTCAAAGCACCTCGATTTATTGATTCCGTTGACTTAATTAGTTCAGGGGTTTTCTAACCTCTTAAATCAGTGGGGAGATGAAAGAATCATGACAGAAAAGAAGTATGTACCTTCCGTTGCGTATTTGGGACCTGAAGCATCATTCACTCATATTGCAGCGTCTGATTTATTCGGCATGGAAGGCTTAACACCGCGTCCGACGATTCCAGATTGTATAGAAGCGGTGACAGAAGGACATGTTGCGTATGCGGTCGTTCCATTGGAAAATGCGCTTGAAGGTTCCGTTCCATTAACGATTGACTATTTATTTAATAATGATGAGTTGTTTATTACTGCTGAAATTTCTACGCCAATTGAGCAGCATATGTTGGTGAATAAATCCCAGATGAATCACTTGGATGAATTGGATTCGATTCAATCCCATCCACATGCGTTAGCACAATGTCATAAGTTTTTGCAATATCGTTACCGAGGAGTTCCGTTGATTCAGACGACGTCTACGGCAGCGGCAGCGAAATCTATTTCTGAAGAGCCAGAACTGCGTGTTGCGGCAATTGGTAACCGTTTGGCAGCAGAAACGTACGGCTTACATATAGCAGAAGAAAATATTCACGATTTTCATTTCAACCATACGCGTTTCGTCGTGCTGTCGTTGCGTAAGGAGAAACTAGAGCATTCGAAGCATGCATCTTCCATGAAGACAACATTGATGGTGAAGTTGCCTGAAGACGACCGTCCGGGGATGTTGCATCAGATATTATCGGTATTCTCATGGCGCCGGTTGAACTTGAGTAAAATCGAATCGCGTCCGTTGAAGACAGGCCTTGGTCATTATTTCTTTATTATTGATGTGAATGAGTCAGAAGAGCATCCGATGATGAAGGGCGCGATGGAAGAGCTAGACGCACTAGGTTGCACGGCACGCTCGTTCGGAACGTACTATGTCTATGAGTCTGGAGAATTTATCTCTTAAGCTAGGATAGGCTGATCACAGCGTGCGTAAGAAGATTAGTATGAATTACGTAGCTGCACGTAAAATAGAACTTGAACCGCCCTTGAACTTCACTAAGTTCAAGGGCTTTATTAATTCAAGTATTATTGCCAAAAAGAGTTCTACGTCCACCTACTATAAACGTAGAATTGAAGCGGAAGCTCGGGCGAACCTTCCAGTTGGAGAGGAAATCCCATACACTGTTATTTCCTTAACTCACTATTTAAACTGCCATCATTCAACCGTCCTCTATTCGACAGGATGGTTATTTATTTGGAATAAACCATTTTCCGATGAATATACATAACAAGAGAGGAGGCCTACACACCTTGTCACAAAAGTAGGCGTCCGTTCATACGATGGATTGATGGAAGGGGGAATTGTTAGTGGAAGTTCATATTGTCGTCAAAGGTGATACATTATGGAAGATCGCAAGACAATACGGTATACCGTTCGAGGAACTGAAGCGGGTGAATGCGCACCTGGCGAATCCCGACTATATCGTTCCTGGCATGAAAATATTCTTGCCGATGGATAAGAAAAAGCCTCATCATAAAGGTGATCACACGAAACCGCAAGAGAAACCGCATTACGAGAAGCCACATGAGAAACCGCATTACGAAAAGCCGCAAGAGAAACCGCATTATGAAAAGCCACATGAGAAACCGCATCACGAGAAACCACATCATGAGAAACCGATGAAGCCGCCACATCAGGAGAAGCCTTCAAAACCGGCACCTCCACAAACGAAACCACCGACGTGTCAAGTGCCGCAACTACCACAAGCGCCACAGATACCACCGGTGCAGCAGAAACCGATGCCACAAGTACCACCGATGCAACAACAACCGAAACCGGAATCCAAACCACCAACGATGCCGCAACAACCGCACACTCCACCGGCAGCGCCTCATATGCCAATGCCACCGAGTATGCAGGGTCCACCGATGTGGCAGGCAGTATTCCCGATTTGCGGGTGGATGCCCATTTTCGATGCAGACTGCCATCCACATATGCCGCAACAACCGATGCAACCGCACCAACCGATGCCGCCTATGCAACCGCCAATACAGGCACCGATCAAACCGAAGCCGCCAAAAGAGTCATCCAAGTGGTGTGAAGAGTCACCTCATCACCATAAACCTGTTCCTGCACCTATGCCAGACGGTTGGCAGTTAATTGAATCGAGTTCATTACACATGAAACCGAAACCGATGCCACAACCGAAACCGAAACCACAACTAAAGCCACCTGTGATGGAGCCGAAGCCGCCCGTAATGGAGCCGAAGCCGCCTGTGATGCAACCGAAGCCTCAACAGCCTGCACCGATGCCAATGCCGCAACAACCGACGATGCCACCTAAAGCAGATATGCCACCGTCATGGTGTCCGTCAAATCAGCCACATTGCTCACCGAATTGGCCGGTTCAGCCTCAATGGCAGACACAACCAGAATGTATGCCAGCAATGCAATGGATGCCGTATCCGCCCATGATGCCGATGCCAATGCCCATGTCTCCGATGTGGCAACAACCTCCAGGTTATCAGGGTGATTGTGGGTGTAATACACCTCAATATCAGCCGATGCCAATACAGGAGGACTGGCACCGAAACCAGTAATCGCGTATGGCAGACAATCAGCGATTTACCAAAATCAAAAAGAATGTCTGGAAAATGGAATCAGGCGGTGCCGTGTATTCTGTAAAGAAGTATGAATCACACGCTCAAGCTGTGAAAGTTCGGCAAGTTCATCAATTACTTAGTGCACAGCATTTTCCGTATATCTTGCCGATTGTCGATAAATCGGATCCGCTGTTAATCATGCAACCATGGCTTGAAAATGCGAAAGCAGTCAATTTTAAGCGTAGAATTGACCGGATCGACTCGTTCCGTGCGTTGCAAGCATTACATGATTCGAAATATACGATTAATTGGGAGTCAATTTCCTGTCTTCCGCATTATCATATGATCGAGAAGTGGGAAGTTCGGCTTGCGCGATTTGAAGAGGTGCGGCAAATGTGTGGAGCGTTTCTTGCTCCCACGACAATTGATCAGCTATTAAAATACGGACGGGATGCATTGCAAATAGCGAAGAAAGAATCGCCTCCTGTTCATTCGCTGACATTGTTGCACGGTGATGTTGTACATCATAATATTTTGCGTGACGCAAATGGAAATATCCGCTTTATTGATTTTGATTTGGCATGCCTTGGATCAGAAGAAGATGAACGTGTATTGTGGATGCATCGTGTGTTGCCACAAATTTCCTATAATCCGACTTTTTTGATGGGGGAGCATCCGGCGCTGCAAACCTTGTCAAATCAGTCACTCGCTAAGCTCTTATATCCGAATGAAGTACTTCGGGAATGGTTACATCTGTTGTCATTGCCACTAGCGCAACAGCAACGGTTGGCCAGCAAACTTCTGCATTTCACAGATACCGCACTCTCGCATTGGCCGAGATTATGGTATGATATAGAGCGAATGATGAAGTAGGAGGTTTGATCCATGGCAGGCCATTCAAAGTGGAAAAATATCCAGAACCGAAAAGGCGCACAGGATGCAAAACGAGGAAAGATCTTTCAGAAGATGTCGCGTGAAATATACGTGGCAGCCAAGTCTGGCGGAGACGATCCAGACACGAATCCAGCTTTACGTCTAGCGATCGATAAATCAAAAAGTGTGAATGTCCCAAACGATGTGATTCAGCGGGCAGTCGATAAAGCAACAGGTTCGGGTGCGGATGAAAACTATGAAGAAGTGATCTACGAAGGGTACGGACCAGGCGGTGTCGCTGTTCTCGTATATACCTTGACAGAAAACCGCAATCGTACAGGACCCAATATGCGCGTGGCATTCAATAAAAATGGCGGAAGTTTAGGGGAAACGGGCTCCGTCAACTATTTATTTGAACGCAAAGGCCGTTTGTTCATCGAACGTACGCAAGAAACGGACGAGGACGCAGTCATGCTGGCGGCTTTGGAAGCGGGAGCAGAAGATGTAATGTCGACAGAAGATGGATTTGAAATTCTGACGGAGCCTTCTGAATTCCTGCACGTAAAAGAAGCGCTTGAAGCGGAAGATTTAGTCTTTATTTCAGCAGAAGTAGATATGGTTCCATCCGTTTATGCGGATTTGACCGAAGAGCAGGAAGAACAGTTTCTCGCTATGATTGATGCATTAGAAGACGATGACGATGTACAGAATGTGTATCATAACGCGAGTGGAGATTGATTCGCTTTTTATCATTGTCCTAATTATGCTATAATTTTAAGCTCAGCCAACTACTTGTCACTAACAAAAGTAGTGTGGCTGGGCTTTTTAGGTTACTTAGAAAACACACGGTGACTATCAAACCTAAAATAGAAAAGTTGTTTCATTTCCATTCGACTCATTCAACAATACCCCCTTACTTTTACAAGTAAGGGGGTATTGTCATCGCTATTAAGCGTTCACGCTAGATTTTGGCTTAGTCAAGAGACCGCCTTTTTCTTTTAAGTATTTTTCGATACCTTCAGCTGCACGATATGAAAGTGCACCGATTGTTGGCGTAGGGTGGTGACTACTGAAGTGAGGTAATGCAGATCCGCCAACGACGAATAAGTTTTCCATTTCCCACAGTTGCAAGTAGTTATTGACCGCAGACGTTTCCGGATCTTCACCCATAGCTACGCCACCGATATAGTGCATACCGTCGTAACCGTGGTTAAATTGATCTGGTAATTCGTCCTGATCAATAATGTCCGCGCCCATTGCTTCCACGATCTCGGTACATTTTTCAATCCCGAATTTCGCAATGTTCTTATCTTGTTCTGTTAATTTATTAGTAATGCGTAATAATGGATCTCCAAACTCATCTTTATATGTCGGGTCTAAGTCCATGTAATTGTGCCACCAAGGCATAACGGCTGCTGAGTACCAAACCGTTAACGTGCGGAAAGCATAGAATAGTGATTTCTCTTTAAATTCTTCACCCCACGTTGGTGTACCTTTAGGAACAAAGTTATTCTTAATCGCTCCATCTCCGTATTGACGAAGTTCGATTCCGCCACCATGAATGAAGTCTAAATCCGTGTGGTCAAATAGATCTGCGTCATAATCACTCAACGCGCCACCTAATCCACCAGCACCCATGTAGTAGTTGAATTTCTTGTCATTAAAGAAACCTGTTGCTCCTAGGAACGTACTGTTGAATTGTCCTGTAAAGTTACGGCCAATCGTTCCTTTTCTAGTTTCTGGGTTATAGATTTCGCCGATATCCGATAGCATAAGCAAGCGGTTATTCGAGAATGTGAAAGCCGCAAGAACGACAACGTCAGCTGGTTGTTCGAATTCTTGTCCTGTTCTTGTATCCGTATATAAAACGCCTGTCGCTTTTCCGTCTTTATGTATAACTCTACGGACGAGTGAATTGGTTCTGATTTCACAGTTACCAGTTTTGCGAGCAGTCGGAATAACTGTTGCTAGAGGATCTGATTTTGAACCGAAGTCACAGCCGTACATTGTACAGAACGAACAGAACATACATTGGTTCAACGTTTCACCATCAGGATTCGTATACGTTTGGGACATGTTTCCTGAAGCCATTTGATAAGGGTGTAAGCCGATCTCTTTTGCCGATTCTTTAAACAACTTAATCGCAG
Source organism: Sporosarcina sp. P3 (assembly GCF_002743415.1). NCBI lineage: Bacteria > Bacillati > Bacillota > Bacilli > Caryophanales > Caryophanaceae > Sporosarcina > Sporosarcina sp. P3. The sequence continues at coordinate 64,584 of NZ_PDZE01000006.1, read as the reverse complement.
GAGAAGCTAGCATAGGTGGGTTTGGATACTCATTTGATCTCTTGTCACCAAGTGGATCAGGTTCTCCTGAAATCCCAGCCGTTTGTTCCCATTTAGCATAATATGGCTCTAGTTCATCATAAGTAATTCCCCAGTCACGAATTTGCATGCCTTCTGGAATTTTGCCTTCTCCATAACGTTCGATAGTTTTTGAACGAATTTCGAAGTCATACGAACGCCAACGGTATACGGAACCTGCCCAGTGCATACTTCCGCCACCAAGGTCCGTCCCTGTGTTCATATCTTTTTGCAAGCGTACAGGTAGTGCAGCATCGCCTATCGAAACACGAGACGTAATCGTATCGCCTGTTAATTTTTCAATCATTTCATGTCTGTTTGTATAACGTAGTTCATCTTTAACACCTATAAAATCTGAACGTGTTTGATCTTTACCGCGTTCCAACATGACGACTTGATAGCCTGCTTTGGAAAGTTCAGCTGAAACGATTCCGCCAGCCCAACCACTACCAACGACTACCACGTCTACTTTATCTAATTTTTTAGCCATTTATGTGTCCTCCTCAATTAAAGCCCTTGGTAATTACGTAAACTTGAAGGCTCCATTACAATAAATTCTTCTTCTTCGATTTTATCTAAAAAGCTCATGATTGGTCCCGGATATTCTTTCATTCTCCAAGCTTCCATATTACGATTTCCACCGTAAACAGGATCTGCATAGACGCCTTCGATCGTCGTTTGGCGCAACAAGCTAAAGAAGTCTGAAGAATCTACACCACTGAACTTCACTTCACCTTTTTCAAACATGGATAAAATTTCATCTTGCTGCTCAGGTTCTAGATTCACAAACCGCTCACCAAATTTATCTTGTGAAGTTTTCTCCATTGCGTTAAGCCCTTCAAGGAAAAATGTACCTCTTGTCATTTTTGTTTGATAGTTAGCCGTATCAGCCGGTAATTTCACCACAGTAGACGATGTGATGACTTCGTCTTTTGGACGATTTTCTTCTTGGTACACATCAGTTTTTACAACCGATGGAAAAGGACCGTGCATGTAGTCATTCCCATTTCTTCCCCAGTTGCTTGCGCATTGGCGGTCAATGAAATAGGGAACGCCCAATTCAATTGCACCCATTCCATTTGCATTCTCAGGAAAGATTCTTTCAGTAGCAGCCGATAACAACGCGAAGTCTTCGTTTCGACTGAAAAATGTACGTGCATCAAACGAAACGGGTTTATTAGCTTGCGATGCCGTTTCTTCCTTTGTTCCTTTTTGGAACTGACTTGTTAGCAAACCACCAAAGAGAGATCCACCTAAAAGTCCACCAGCGACAAGACCGCCACTTTTCAAAAACTTTCTTCGACTTAAATCTTGAGTATCTTGATTGGAATTTTTATTATTCGTCATAGTGTAGTTCCTCCTTCACATTTGTCATGAAATGCCGCGACTTTTTCCGAGGCAAGTTGAATTGCATTATTTCCTTACTTTATGGACTCAGACTTTTCTAATTCAGTTTTCTTGTTCTTGTCGTCTTCTTCTAAAATACCTTTTGTTGCTTGTTTAAATTCAGCTAGTGTTTTACCAACAGCAGAACCAATTTCCGGCAATTTTCGCGGTCCGAATAAAATTAAAATAATGACTAATATAATTATTAATCCAGGTACTCCGATAGACGCTAAACTCACATAATTCCCTCCTCTTACATTAATTGTGTATTTACAACGTATTGGTAGACCTTTATGTATGTACTTATCGGTCGATAGGTGTTTGGCCCTCATACATGATAGTGTTATTCGACAAAAAATGCAAAGTAATTCTATAAAACTTTTTGATTAGCTAATTGTATGAATAAATTAAATAATCCGCATACATAAACTGATGATCTTTCAGAATTGATGTAAAGTTATAAGTAGTTCTAGTTTTAGAAATAGGACAGTAGGGCAGGTAGTCAATTGTAAACCTACATGGATAATTTTTTCAGTAGAGTCATATTTTTTTAAAGTCGTAACAAAACATAAAAAACACCATGAATCATTTTTCATGGTGTTTTTGGTATGCTTACATGTTATTGAATTATGAATACTCCATCAAAGTTTCAGCAATCTAGCATTAATTGCTACTATCACGGTACTTAGTGACATTAAAATAGCGCCAATTGCGGGGCTTAGTACAATCCCATAGTTATACAGGACGCCAGCGGCTAATGGAATTGCAAGAATATTATATCCAGCAGCCCACCACAAATTTTGTGTCATTTTACGATAAGTGGCCTTTGAAAGTTTTATAATATTTACCACATCGAGCGGATTACTTCTGACAAGAACGACATCAGCTGTTTCGATAGCTACGTCGGTCCCAGCGCCTACAGCAATCCCAAGGTGAGCGATTGCAAGAGCAGGAGCATCGTTTACCCCGTCGCCTGTCATAGCAGTTCGAAGGCCTTCAACTTCTTGAATATGCACGATTTTATTTGATTTCTCGTGGGGAAGGACTTCAGCAAAAATTTCCTCTATTCCAAGTTGTTCACCTATATAATGTGCTACTTTTGTATTGTCGCCTGTTAACATGATGGACTTGATATTCATTTCTTTCAATTGGTTGATAGCGTCTATAGCTGTTTCCCGGACGATATCCGCAAGAGCAATCATGCCGGCGAGTTGGTTGTTTACTAATGTGAATACTACAGTTTTCCCTTCAGATGACCATTTATTGAATTGAACAGAATCGAATTCCAAATTCAATTCCTTTACATAGCCTGGGCTGACAACTAAAACTTGCTTGCCATCTACAGTCCCTTCCAAACCTTTACCAGTTAATGATTGGAAATTATCCGCTCTTTTAACAGAAAGTCCCATTTCTTCAGCTTTTTTAGTTACTCCTTTTGCCAGAGGGTGCTGAGATTGCGCCTCGACTGCAGCGGAATAGGAGATGACATCTTCTTCACGGAAGTTATTTGATGCGTAGATATTTGTTACGCCGAATTCTCCTTTTGTAAGTGTACCTGTTTTGTCAAAGACGACTGCTTCCATATTTCGGGCACCTTCAAAAGCTGCTCGATTACGTATGAGAAGCCCGTTTTTTGCCGCTATGGAAGTGGAAACGGCCACAACCAATGGCGCTGCTAATCCTAAAGCATGAGGACAGGCTATAATTAAGACAGTCACCATTCTTTCCATCGCGAATGATACGGGATAGCCAAGCGATATCCAAATAACAAATGTGATCAGACCTGCCGCTAGTGCACCGTAGAATAACCACTTGGCAGCTCGATTGGAAAGATCTTGCGCTCGCGATTTCGATTCTTGAGCTTCTCTGACAAGGGTAATGACTTGTGAAAGGTAGGTTTCATTTCCTGTTTTCGAAACTGCAATGACAAGAGAACCTTCGCCATTTATAGAACCGCCAATAGCTTCTAAGCCTACTGCCTTGTCAACAGGTACTGATTCACCTGTCAGCATTGACTCATCAACTGTTGACTTACCTTCTAGAATTTCACCGTCCACCGGTACTTTCTCGCCGGGCTTTACGAGTACATGATCTCCATGTTTCAGTTCGGTTACATCCACATCTTTCGTGTTACCGTCTTCGTCGATTAGATGCGCTTCGGAAGGCATTAATTTTGCTAATTCTTCTAAAGCTTTTGACGCACCCATTACAGAACGCATTTCAATCCAATGTCCAAGTAGCATAATATTTATTAGAGTTGCCAGTTCCCAAAAGAAGTCATGTTCGGCAAAACCAAATACGGCAGCAGTGCTGTATACATACGCCACAATAATAGCTAATGAAATCAGCGTCATCATGGCAGGTGTTTTATCTTTCAGCTCATCTTTTGCACCTACTAGGAATGGCTTACCTCCATAAAAGAATATAAACGTAGATAATGCGAACAAAATGTACAAATCTCCTGTGAAACGCCAGTCAACTCGTAGGAACATTTGAATCATAGGTGATAGGATTAAAATAGGAATCGTCACAATCAAAGAAATATAAAATCGTCTTTTAAAATCCTCCACCATCTGGGCGTGATGATCATAATGATTGTGATGCTCGTGGTGATCATTTTCATGATGATGTTCGGAGTGTTGGTGATGTGAATGGTTTGACATATAATGTACCTCCTCCTCGATTTGCCAATTGTGAATATATTGTAAGTATATCGAGTAAATGTGCAGGAGGTATGCAGAACTATGTGAATGTACTAGTTTGGTAGTTATTTTCTCCAATAGTAAGCTAGACTATGGTCGCTAGATTTCATTGTGAACGATGTTAGGGAGAAACAAGTGGATCGGGTAGGTGCTCCGTTTTCATTAATGAATAGTACATGTCTAAGTAAATGGAACAAGCTGAAAAATATACTAAAAAGATCCTCATTCCATTACAAATGAAGATCTTTTGGTATATGCATGCATTTTTTCATTGGTTATTTACGTACTTCCAGCGTCTCCAGCATCTGTTCGAATCGTGCGCCATGGCCTTCTTGCGCTTCCAAGAAATAATTTTCCGTAATGAGCAATGTGCCTCCGTCTACTTCCATCATGTAGATTGTCACGACTTCGCTATCCGATTGTTCTCCTGAAGTTCCGTGCAAGGAAAGGGCGTTGACTGGTGCAGAAATCGATTTTTCCTCAAGCGGCATATTGTATTCCTGTTCCATATCTTCTTTTACATTTTCTGGCGTTTGATTTTCGACGTATAGAAATGTCATATTTACCTCAGGATACCCTTCAGGCACCTCGTCGATCGGGGTGAGCTTGTCTTCTTTCTCACCGGTCTCAAACGTATACCGTTCGGAATCGATGTACATCGAATACAATGCATCGCTACCTTCAACCAGGTCCATCGTGATAGTGGAGTCTTCACCTTCAACAGAGACGACCACATCCATCGTCGATCCGCGTTCCGGCAACGTCGTCGTTTCGTCAGTTGTTTCTTCGGCTGGTGTTTCAACAGGTGGTTTTACTTCATCAGCAGGTTCTTCTGTTACTGAATTACAGCCAGCAAGTAGTAGAGATATAGCAAAACTTGCATAAATCATCGTGCGCATTTCGTTTCTTCCTCCTTTAGCATGTGTGTAGAGCCTCTTGATATGTATACGTTTACACGATAACGAAGGTTTCAAAAGTCGAGCAAATCATTAGAAATAAAAATAAGCAAGCGCTATGATAAGTCTTGCAGATATTAAAACATAAGGGAGATCTTCAGAATGACTATTAGAGTAAAAGCAGTAATCGGAAGTACGAGTTCCACTTCATACAATTTAAAGTTAGTAAATTTCATGGCTAAACGATATAAAGAAGAATTGGAAATTACGCCAGTTCTTATCAATGATTTAGAAATGTTCTCTATTGATATTGAAAGTGAACCACCTGTAGCTGTCCAAACATTTAAAGATGATGTGAAAGATTCGGATGCGGTTTTATTTGCAGCACCAGAATATAATTTCTCCATTCCTGGCGCCATGAAAAATGCGTTGGATTGGTTGTCACGCGGTGGCGACTTTACGTTACACGGCAAAACGGGCTTTATCGTAGGGGCATCAATGGGCGTATTCGGTTCTGTAAGAGCGCAGATCCACTTACGTGAAATTCTTTCTAACCCAGCATTGGCACCTAACTTATTGCCAGGTAACGAAGTATATATCGGAGCGGTTCACACGAAGATGGATGAAGAAGGAAATATTACGGATGAAGCGACGATCGCATTCCTTGATACGGTCGTTCAGAATTTCATCGCATTCCATAAGAAACAACAAGCAATCGCTCACGTATAAGTAGGAAGAATGGACACGAATTTTATGTGTCCATTTTTTTATGCAGGTTTCTGGAGGTTGAACAAGTAGAAAACCCGTTCGTATGCTATAATAGCAGGTATACTTTAGGGGGAGACTACTTTGTACGATTACATAAAAGGCTATGTGACACGTGTGACACCTGAATATGTTGTGCTGGAGCAATCAGGAATTGGTTGGCAAGTCATGACGCCAAATCCATTTGCGTTCCACGTAACAGAAGAGGTACAGCAAGTGTTCACGTATTTGCATGTGCGTGAAGATACGCAGTTATTGATCGGTTTCAAGACGCTGGAACAACGTGAATTGTTCCGTAAACTGATTACCGTTTCGGGAATCGGTCCTAAAGGCGCGCTCGCAATTCTTGCGAACGGCTTGCCTTCTCAAGTAGTGAGTGCGATTGAGCGCGAAGATGAAGGGTTCCTTGTGCAGTTTCCAGGTGTCGGCAAGAAGACGGCTCGTCAAATGATTTTGGATTTAAAAGGCAAACTTCATGATCTGTTTACAGAAATTGATTTGCCGGATTCGGAAGACACGTTGCTTACGCTTGCGGAAAGTGATGAGCTCGATGAGGCGATGCTTGCATTGACTGCGCTTGGTTATTCGGATCGTGAACTGAAGAAAGTGAAGCCGAAGCTCGAGAAAGAAGAACTCGATACAGAAGGCTATATGCGTCTGGCGTTAAAATTATTATTGAAACAAGGCTAATACGATGGAGGTGGTTTCAATGGATGAACGCATACTGACGAATGAAGCAACGGATTTTGATGATAGTTTTGAACAATCATTACGCCCGCAATTATTGCAACAATATATCGGTCAGCAACAAGCGAAAGATAATTTATCGATTTTTATCGAGGCGGCAAAAAAGCGGGAAGAAAGTTTGGATCATGTGTTGTTATACGGTCCTCCTGGGCTTGGAAAGACGACGCTCGCTACGGTGATCGGCAATGAAATGGGTGTGAATGTCCGCATGACGAGCGGTCCTGCTATTGAACGTCCGGGTGACTTGGCGGCAGTGGTATCTTCATTGGAGCCGGGCGACGTCCTGTTCATCGATGAAATTCATCGGCTAAACCGCGCGATTGAAGAAGTGCTGTATCCAGCGATGGAGGATTTCTGTCTCGATATTATGGTTGGAAAAGGTCCGACGGCACGGTCTGTACGACTAGACTTGCCGCCGTTTACATTGATCGGTGCAACGACGCGTGCAGGGGCATTGTCTGCACCGCTACGTGACCGTTTCGGAGTACCGCTTCGACTTGAGTATTATGAAGTGGAATCATTGACGGAGATCGTTATTCGAAGCGCGAATTTATTTGGCGTGGACATCGATCCGCAAGCAGCTGTCGAACTGGCGAAACGCTCTCGCGGAACACCGCGTATTGCCAATCGTCTATTGCGAAGAGTGCGCGATTATGCACAAGTGCGCGGGAACGGGATCATTACACATTCGATTGCACAAGAAGCGCTCGATATGTTACAAGTGGATCATCATGGACTCGATCAAATCGACCATCAGTTGCTCCATAGCATGATTGAACGGTTCCGCGGGGGGCCAGTCGGCATCGATACACTTGCTGCAAGTATTGGGGAAGAGTCGGTGACGATCGAAGACGTCTATGAGCCGTATTTATTACAAATGGGATTTATTCAACGTACATCAAGAGGTCGGATGGCGACAGAAAAGGCTTACGAGCATTTCGGCTATCCGCTTCCTGAGTGACAGATAGGAGTTAGCAGGATGGAAGTAGAAGACTTTGATTTTGATTTACCAGAACATTTAATTGCTCAAACACCGCTTTTAGATCGCACAGCGAGCCGTTTACTCGTCATGGGGCGTGATACCGGTACGGTTACACATAAGCATTTCCGTGATTTAGTGGATGAACTAGAAGCAGGGGACTTGCTAGTGTTGAATGATACAAAAGTATTGCCGGCGCGTTTGATCGGGACGAAAGAAGAAACTGGCGCGACGATTGAAGTGTTGTTATTAAAAGAGACAGGTGATGACCGCTGGGAAACGTTGGTTAAGCCTTCAAAACGTATTAAAGTAGGGACGGTCGTGACGTTTGGTGACGGCTTGTTGCAGGCTGAATGTACCGCTCTCGGTGAACAAGGCGGGCGCGAATTCAAATTTAGTTATGACGGCATTTTCTATGAATTGCTCGATCAGCTCGGACAGATGCCATTGCCTCCATATATTACCGAGACATTAGAAGATCAGACGCGCTATCAAACCGTTTTCGCCAAAGAGCGTGGATCTGCGGCAGCACCTACAGCGGGCTTGCACTTCACCGATGAAATCTTGGATGCATTGCGTGAAAAAGGCGTGCAGATCGCGTTCATTACATTGCACGTTGGACTGGGTACATTCCGTCCTGTTAGTGTAGATTCAATTGAAGATCACACGATGCATGCGGAATACTATGTCATGACGGAAGAGACAGCGGCACTTGTTCGCGAGACAAAAGCGAATGGCGGCAATGTAGTGGCGGTCGGTACGACGTCTACACGGACGCTTGAAACCATCGCTTCAGAGAATAATGGGGAAGTCGTCGCAGCAAGCGGCTGGACTTCGATATTTATTTATCCTGGGTATGAGTTTAAAGCAATTGACGGTTTGGTGACGAATTTTCACTTGCCAAAATCTACACTATTGATGCTGTTATCGGCATTTGCCGGACGTGATCATGTCATGCATGCATATGAACAAGCCGTGAAAGAGCAGTATCGATTTTTCAGTTTTGGCGACGCGATGTTTATTCGCCCAGCTACAAGAAAGGAACGAGGTTAATTGGCAGCTATTACGTACGAACATATCAAAACATGTAAACAAACGGGTGCGCGACTTGGAATTGTTCACACGCCACACGGTTCATTTGAAACTCCTGCTTTCATGCCGGTCGGAACACAAGCTACGGTCAAAACGATGGCTCCCGAAGAATTGAAGGCGATGGGTGCAGGGATTATTTTAAGCAACACGTATCATTTATGGTTACGTCCGGGTAATGAAATTGTGAAAAAAGCAGGCGGATTACATAAATTCATGAACTGGGATCGTCCCATTTTAACGGATTCCGGCGGCTTCCAAGTATTTTCCTTAAGTAAGTTCCGCGATATTAAAGAAGAAGGCGTGCATTTCCGTAATCATATTAATGGAGATAAGCTATTTTTGAGTCCAGAAAAAGCAATGGAAATCCAAAACGATTTAGGTGCCGACATTATGATGGCGTTTGATGAATGTCCTCCATTTCCTGCGACGCATGAGTATATGAAAGCCAGTGTCGAGCGTACATCACGATGGGCTGAACGTTGCCTTGAAGCACATGGACGTCCAATAGATCAAGGACTATTCGGTATCGTACAAGGTGGCGAATTTGAAGATCTTCGTAAGCAAAGTGCACGTGATCTAGTATCGATGGATTTCCCAGGCTACGCAATCGGTGGATTGTCTGTCGGGGAACCGAAAGATATTATGAATAACGTGTTGGAGTTTACGACACCACTGCTTCCACAAGATAAGCCTCGTTATTTAATGGGTGTTGGATCTCCAGACTCATTGATCGACGGTGCGATCCGTGGAATCGATATGTTCGACTGTGTCTTGCCGACGCGTATTGCACGTAACGGTACGTTGATGACAAGTGAAGGTCGTGTAGTTGTCAAAAATGCGAAATATGAACGAGATTTTGGTCCACTTGATCCGAACTGTGATTGTTATGCGTGCAAAAACTATAGTCGTGCCTATATTCGACATTTAATACGTGCGGGTGAAACATTTGGCATACGGTTGACGTCCTATCATAACCTGCACTTCTTGCTGAATTTAATGGAGCAAGTGCGTCAGGCAATACGTGAAGATCGCCTCGGTGATTTCCGCGAAGAGTTTTTTGAGCAATACGGCTTTAACAAACCGAATGCAAAAAACTTTTAAATCTTGTATAATAAAAAATGATGCTTCAGGAAGGGGGAAAATATTTAATGATGGAACAATACGGTGGTATTTTCACACTAGTCATCATGGTGGCTATTATGTGGTTTTTACTTATTCGTCCTGCTCAGAAGAGACAGAAAGCAGCGAAAGAGATGCAAAATAGTTTAAAGCGTGGAGACGAAGTAGTCACAATCGGTGGTATTCATGGTACTGTGGATGCAGTAGATGAAACTTCTATTTTCTTGCGTGTATCGGACACTACAGTTTTGCGTTTTGACAAGCAAGCGGTAGGTAGAGTCGCAACAGCGTCATAAGTAAAAGCGGAAATTATTGGTTTATCCATAGATTTCCGCTTTTTTGTTTGCTTACGTATAGAAAAAAGATCTGCTGACACACTAAGTGTGAAGGAGGCAGATCTGCTGTGCATGAGTTACTAATTATCGGGTTGCGTACGGTGTTTTTATATGTTTTTCTTCTTGTGATATTACGAATTATGGGAAAACGAGAAGTTGGTGAATTGGGTGTCATAGATATCGTCGTCTTTATCATTATGGCGGAAGTAGCTGCAATGATTGTAGAATCTCCCGATAAACCGATTATTGAAGGGATTCTTCCAATCCTCCTATTGCTGGTCATTCAATATATATCCTCCATGATTTCATTGAAAAGTAAAAAGTTTCGTGATGTAGTCGATGGCGATCCGACGTTAATTATTCGACATGGGGTGATCCAGGAAGAAGAAATGCGTAAACAGCGTTATAACCTGGATGACTTATTCCAACAGTTACGAGAGAATCAAGTCGGTTCTATTCATAGTGTCACGTTTGCGTATCTCGAATCTTCTGGAAATTTATCTGTATTCACTAAAGACGGTGACATGCCAATTGTTGGCTTAGTCCTCGATGGGGAAATACAGCCCGAGCATTTAAAGTTGATTGGCAAGACGGAAGACTGGTTGTTACGAAAATTACGTGCTAAACACATTACCGATTTGAGCACGATCTTCTATTGCTCCTTTGAAAAAGGGGAAATTAAAGTTCAATTGAAAAATATTAATACCGTTTAACTAAATTCCGTAGCATGACAAAGTCCTGTGTTTTGATTTGTCTCGTCAACAATAATAAAACCAACAGCACACCGGACGTAATGGCGCACTCCACAAATAGATGATGGGAGCCAATTGGAAGGAAAATTGGACGAATGACGACGGTCAGCAAGAACACGATATAGGTCATCGCGAACATGGAAAATCCAGTAGCGGTCGATTTATTTTGACGTAGTGTGGCGATATGCAAGAAAGATGTAACGAGTACACCGAAACCGATCGCGAGAACAGCACCTGTTTCTTGTAGACCTGGTTGTGATGCTAAAATGAACATCACCGCAAGCTTTGCGATCCCTCCGTAAACGGAGTTCAGCATACCGGCTTTCGCATCACCTGTTGCCTGTAAGATGGAATAGAGTGGGCTTTGAATATAATAAAAGAAGAAAATGGGTGCGAGCAACGTCATATAGCTGCCACCTTCTACTATATGGAATAACTTCTCTGCAAGCTCTTGGCCATGCATATAAAATACGGTAGCTGCAAATGCACCGGTTAAGGCAGATAAACGCAATGCCAAGTGAATGCGTTCTTGCAACTTTTTGACGTTACTCGAAGCGGCTGCCCCACTGACAGCCGGGACGAGCACGACGGATAATGCGTATGGAATGAATGCAGGAAACAATAATAACGGAATAAGTACCCCTGAAATAACCCCATACAATGAAGTGGCGGCTACGGTTCCAACGCCTGCCATGGAAAGCGCGCGTAAAAAGATAATGGGCTCTAGAAACCATGTGAACGTCCCAAATAGTCGACTGCCTGACGAAGGAAGTGCCACCTCAAGAATCGGCTCCATTGGATAGCGCGGTTCTTTTCTCTGTGGCTTCGGTTGTTTCTTTTGTTGCTGATGGTATTTGTATAGAAGATAAAGTACCGACACGATTTCAGCAAGGAATGTCACAGCCATCGCATACGCCGCATTCATCATAGGATCTTCTGGAGCTAGAATGTATGGCAACATCCATGTGATCAATAATATACGAAAGATTTGTTCGATCACTTGTGCCCATGCAGTTTCCTCAATACGTGAAATCCCTTGAAAATATCCTCTGATTAACCCACCAATGGAAGCGATAGGTACGATAGCGAGTGCTACGTATAATGCAGTGGAAGTTGCACTGTTCCCAAGTAAAGTTTCAGCTAAAAAAGGAATGAAAAGAATACACGCGGGAATGAAGACTGCACCAGATAAAATCGTGATAAATGTGGCGGTTCTCATAACTTGTCGCAATTGTACGGTGCCGCCCTGTGCTTTTAATTCCGCTATCACTTTCGCAATTGCAGTGGGTACACCAATCTGTACTAAGGAGAGGAAAAAGATGAATGCCGGGTATGCGGTCATATAGATCCCGACGGTTTCTTCTCCTGCTACCCGCATAAATTGAATTCGATAGACGAAGCCGAGTAATTTTGATAAAAACACGGCCGCCATCAAAAAAATCGTCCCCCGAATAAATGATGACATCCTACACCACTCCTTCTGATTTGCCACGTTTTCCAATACAATGAGAATGCTTGGGCAAAACCCAAATATAGTTAAGTGTATGTGATATAATCAAGTTTATTCCGGAACTATACACGAGGGGGGAAGTGGCGTTGGATCAACAGTTGATAGACTTATATAGACAGTTGTTCCCTGCACTAGAAAGTAAAAAGAAAGAATTGACGTTTTACGGCTACTCGGAGATTACGGAGGAAGATTTACTGAAATATGTAGTGGAGAAAAAGTGGCGGAAAAAAGATATTTCTGCGATGCGTTCTTATGAAATGATTTCGGATGTTTTGGCCATTACGGCGGCACAGTTCATGACGCATACGCAAACCGAAGCTCAACGCAACAGTGAAGATGTGTTGGAGTTGAGTAAAGAGGAATGGTCTGTGTTATTTTCGCCTAAAAAAGCGGATTGATTTGCAATTCCTATCATGAAGTATTTGACACAGACAACCTACTGTTTCATAATTGGTATGTTGTACAATGAGAGAAGAAAGTACATAACAGGTGCTATGCCGCTCTAGTATATGAGGGGGAAAAGGAAATATGAAAAACAGAGGAAGGATCGTCGCATTTTTGCTGCTTATCGTTATTTTAGCATCAACGGTATTTTCCACGACGAGTCCGATTTTAAAAGACGTCAAGTTAGGCCTTGACTTACAGGGTGGTTTCGAAGTTCTGTATCAAGTGAAACCATTGAAAGAAGGACAAAAGATTACGGAGTCAACAGTTGCCGATACGGCACGTGCGTTGACGAATCGTATTGACGTGCTCGGTGTTAACGAACCTAGCATCCAAATCGAATCAAACAACCGAATCCGCGTTCAGCTTGCCGGGGTAGAAGATCAGGAAACTGCCCGTGAATTATTATCCACCCAAGCCAACCTATCATTCCGTAATGCGAATGATGAATTGATGCTTGACGGAAATGATTTGAAAGAAGGTAAAGCAAAAGCCAATTTCGATGAAAATAACAACCCTGTTGTTACATTGGAAATGAAAGATCCAAATAAATTTGGAGAAGTTACTTCAGAAATTGCAGCAATGAAGCCGGATAACATGCTCGTTATTTGGTTGGACTTCATCGAAGGAGAACACTCCTTTAAAGAAGAAGCAATGAAGGCGGACCCTGCTTTCATCTCGGCTCCGTATGTGTCTAAAACGATTAACTCTTCAAATGTTGAGATCTCAGGTAACTTCTCTATTGAAGAGACGAAAAACTTAGCGGGTATTTTGAACGCTGGTGCATTGCCTGTTGATTTAGAAGAAATTTACTCGACTTCTGTCGGTGCGCAATTTGGTGAACAAGCACTAGATAAAACGATATTTGCTGGAATTGTCGGTGTCAGCTTAGTCTTTATCTTTATGGCACTCTATTACCGTTTACCAGGGATTATCGCAGTCGTCACACTCTCTGTTTATATCTTTTTGATTTTGCTAGTGTTCACATTAATCAATGGGGTATTGACACTACCAGGTATTGCCGCATTAATGCTCGGGGTCGGTATGGCAGTCGATGCCAACATCATCACCTATGAGCGGATTAAAGAAGAATTGCGTGTCGGAAAATCGATTAAAACGTCCTTTACGGCCGGAGCGAAGTCTTCGTTCACCGCAATCCTCGATGCGAACATCACGACACTCTTAGCAGCAGTCGTATTGTTCATTTACGGTACAAGCTCTGTTAAAGGTTTCGCAACCATGCTCATTATTAGTATTTTGGTCAGTTTCCTAACAGCGGTTTGGGGATCTCGTCTATTGCTTGGACTACTCGTTCACAGTGGATACCTCGACAATAAAGTAGGCTGGTTTGGATTAAACAAGAAACAAGTTCATTCAGCAGATGAAGGCTATGAGACATTGGATCTCACGACGAAATTTGATCGTTTTGATTTCGTTCATTCGAGAAAACGTTTCTATACTTTCTCTGTCGTCTTGTTGCTTGTCGGGGCTATCATGCTCGGTGTCTTCAAGCTCAACTTGGGAATCGACTTCTCAGGCGGTACACGTGTGGAAATGCTTGCTGAACAACAGCTCGATGAAACGGAAGTAACAAAACTTCTTGAAGAAATCGGCCACCCAACGTCCGACGTCGTCATTTCAGGCGATGACAAGAACATTGCGGTTGCACGATATAAAGAAGACTTCGGACAAGAAGAAGTCAATAAAATCAAAAAAGAGCTATCTGAAGTATACGGTGCAGAACCAAACGTTTCGACGGTTTCCAATACGGTAGGAAAAGAGCTCGTGCGTAATGCGATATCTGCACTAGCAATTGCGGCTCTAGGGATCATCATCTACGTCGCGTTCCGTTTCGAATGGCGCATGGGTCTAGCAGCAATTATCGGTTTACTGCATGACGCATTCTTCATGATTGCGATCTTCAGTATTTTGCGACTTGAAGTAGACATCACATTCATCGCAGCGGTACTGACGATTATCGGTTACTCTATTAACGATACGATCGTCACCTTCGATAGAATACGTGAAAACTTGAATCGTTCGAAGCATATTAATAATGACGACGAGTTGGCAGCAATCGTCAATAAATCATTACGACAAACACTTGGCCGTTCAGTTAATACGGTGTTGACAGTCATCTTCGTTGTAGCGGCACTAATGGCACTCGGTGCAGAATCGATTCGCCCATTCTCCGTCGCTCTATTGATCGGTTTGCTGGCAGGTACGTATTCTTCCATCTTCATTTCTTCTCAACTTTGGTTCGACCTAAAGAGAAAGCAAATTTCGAAGAATGGTGGAATGAAAGTAGAAAAAGAGAAAAAACAATGGGGCTCAGACGAACCGGTTGTATAATACGTTTGAACTATATAAAGAGCAGGGTATACTTCGGTATATCCTGCTTTTTTTGAATGGAGGAACAAGGCATATGAGATTTCAATGGACGGTTTTAGTCGGTTTGTTATTTGCTGTGTTAATCGCATTGTTTGCTGTATTTAATGTAGAGTCTGTACCGGTTAATTACTTCTTTGGTACGGAAATGATCCCGCTTGTGCTCATTATCCTGGGGTCAGCATTACTTGGCGCGGTCATTAGTGGTTTCTTCGCTATTTATAAATCGTATCGTAGTGGACGACGTGTGAAGGAGTTGGAAAAGCAGTTGCAGGTGAAGGAAGAAGAGTTGACAGCGCAGCGTAGACAAATGCAAGAAATGGAAGAGCGCATCGATGCATTGATGGAGCCACCACTAGTTCAAGCGGAGATTATTCCACCGAAAGAGTTGTATTGAATAGGTCTTACCACAGCAGGTTATGATGTGCGACTTGCTGTGGTTTTTTGTTCGTTGTTAAGGGGGGAAATGCGATAGTGATACGGTATTTTGCTTGGGTCCGTAATAAGTGGCTCTCGTTGTGGTTTTGGTAGGTGCTTTTCTATATATGAACATAAAACAGGACTTTATTTAGTCTAAAAAGTAAGCTACGTATTATCCATTCAGTTGTCTTATGTCGAAAGGCAATCCCTTACGTCGCATAGAAAGAAAACGACAGTAGTTGATCTGCGTTTCAGGCGGCGACTCCCGATGGATCAGCCTGACAGGTGAGACAACTAAAGGGAGCTTGCGACCTAGTTGGCTCACCGCGGGCCCATGGGAAAGCGTCCGCCTGGAACGCAGATCAACGGCGCCATCCCACTCCCAATCTTCCCATATCGTTTCCTTTCAGTCTCCATCCACATTCGCTATAATAAGAACAGAGGATGTGAAAGCATTGATACAATCCAAAAAAAGATGGCAAATTGATCGGCCAGACGAAGAACTCGTCAATCAGCTCGCGAAAGACTTGAACCTCTCCACGATGCTGACGAAAATACTTGTCGCACGCGGAATCACCACAAGCGAACAAGCAAACGCGTACTTGCACATGGACGAGTCCAACTTGCATGATCCATTTTTATTACACGACATGCAAACAGCCGTCGATCGCATCCGACATGCAATCGACACACAACAACAATTTACAATATTTGGAGATTATGACGCGGGTGCGACACGTTTCTAACTGAAAAGGTTAGACACTAGGGAGTCGAATAAAATCCCTAGGAGAACTGATTTCTTGATAGGTGGAATGATTGGGTAACGCCTTGAAACGCCTACTCTAATACTCCGACATGCCTTCTCAATGGTTAAATTGAAAGGTGTGAAGCTCGGTGAAGTCGGCAGAGAGATACCGTAAGTTAGGGAAAGCATAGCGAGTACCTGACACGAAAACTGTCCAGAGGTGGATGGTGTTTCCTATATGCCGGGAGTCCATAAAATATCTATGGTTAGAATGTGCTGCAGAAGCACTGACGAATCTCTGAATGTACGGGTCTAGACGTAGTTGTCACAGAAATGTGACAGGTGGCAGTGCCATCGTATGTGTGGGCGAGTAAAAATCTGGCGTTATGAAAACCCATAACTTGTTATAGGCAAGTTCAAGCATACAGGACTATAGGAGAAACCTAAGGATATATGTAAGGATAAAGAAATTGGAACGTGGAAAGCGATGGATGTGGAGGTATTAACCTACCTACGAAGCAGTTTGGTATATAAAGGGGCGACCTATTAAAACTGATTTACCATTCGTGAGAGTGGAGCCATAGTACACCTTTGAAACCATGATAATAAGTGGTGGAGGAATAGGCTCTAGTCGGAAATTTCAAAGACTTATAAATGCATAACAGACACAGATTCGAGTATGACTAAAAGAATCACCACTTGAGAGAGGGGTTGATGTCTGTGGCAAATTCACAAATCGTTAAACATGTTAAAAAGTCCAAGCTCAGAAACGCAGAGTATTATCACATGCAAGATACATTTGACATGTTGCATGAACAAAGCAAAAATGACAGTTCTTTTAAAAACTTAATGTCCATGATTAGTTCAGTTGAAAACATTAAGTTGGCGTATCGAAATATCAAGAAAAATACAGGCAGCAAAACGGCTGGTGTAGATGGTCGAACAATCGATCATATTTCCGAGCTGACCGAAGAGCAATTTGTTGGTTTTGTTAGAAACAAACTGCGAGATTATAAACCGAAAGCAGTTAGACGGGTAGAAATACCAAAGCCAAATGGAAAAAGTAGACCTTTAGGAATTCCTGCTATTTGGGATAGGATCGTCCAACAATGTATATTGCAAATTCTTGAACCCATAGTGGAAGCAAAATTCTCGGGGAGAAGTCATGGATTTAGACCGAACCGCTCAGTAGAGAATGCGATAGCTCAAAGTTATCGTCTTATGCAGAATTCAAAAATGTCATATGTAATTGATATAGACATTAAGGGATTCTTCGATAACGTGTCCCATGCCAAGTTGTTAAAACAAATGTGGGCAATGGGTATTCAAGATAAGAATTTACTCACTATTATTTCGAAAATGCTTAAAGCAAAAATCAAGTTGCCGGATGGTCGAATCATTGAGAATGAGAAAGGTACGCCACAAGGTGGCATCCTATCTCCATTATTATCTAATATTGTTCTTAATGAACTTGACCGTTGGATTGAAAGCCAATGGGAGACAATCCCTATCTGCGAAGATAAAATAATCAGACGTGAAGATCGTGGGAATTCCACGGACAAAGGAAATCAATATAAATCGTTACGTAAAACTAACTTGAAAGAATGTTATATTGTTCGATATGCAGATGATTTCAAAATCTTTTGCAGTAATCCTAATCACGCCAAAAGATTATTTATCGCAGTACAAAAATGGCTGAAAGAAAGACTTGGTTTAGAAATAAGCGAGGATAAATCAAAAATAGTGAATCTCAAAAAGGGTTACTCAGAATTCCTAGGGTTTAAGATGAAGTTAATTCCAAAAGGCGAGAAATGGGTTGTGAAAAGTCATATGTGCGACAAAGCAGTTCAACGCACAAAGAAAAACTTGAAGCAAATCATAAACGGTATTCGATATGATAGCGGTGTTAACGACCAAGCAAGAAAAATAGCACTCTACAACTCGACTGTAATAGGACTTCATCAATATTTCCGTACCGCTACAATGATTTCTGAAGACATGGGGAACATTGCATACGAAGTGAATGCATGTATGAAAGACCATCGTATGAAAAGGCGAATTAAGAAAACAGGTGTGATAACATCTGATTTTATTAAGAAAGAATACGGGAAGAGCAAACAATTAAGATTTATATCACGCGATCCGCTACTTCCAATTGGATATATTAAACATAAGAATCCGATGATGAAGGCTAACACAGTTAATGCATATACAAAAGAAGGCAGAGAAGAAATTCACAAAAATCTGGCGACTGTTGATATCACTATACTTCGATTTCTGATGGAGCATCCAATTCCACAGCGAAGTATAGAGTACAACGATAATCGTATTGCATTATACTGTGCACAAAGAGGGAAATGCCATGTAACAGGGCAAATGTTAAACCCGATGACGATTCATTGCCATCACAAAGTACCACGGTTGCAAGGTGGTACTGACCAATATAACAACCTCTGTCTCGTTGATAAAGACATTCACATCTTAATCCATGCAAAAGATGAAGAAATAATCTCAAAGTATAAAAAGTTACTAACCAACTCACAAAGCCTGAATAAAATAAATACGCTACGAAAGAAACTGGAACTACAGCAAGTAACACTCTAATTGGACGATTAGACATACCAACGAACAAGTGAATTCTGTTAAGTTATGTAGATTACCAAAGTTTTGAAATTTTTCGATGGAACGCCGTGTGAGGTGAAAGTCTCACGCACGGTGTGAAGTGGGGGAAAAGCCGGAGATAACTTTCAAAGGTTTACCTATCACTATATGGCGTAACAAGCGTCACCGTGCTAACGACCGCGCTCGAACGTCTTGGCGCGAAAGTGAACTTCGCGATTCCAAACCGTTTCGAACACGGCTACGGACCGAACAGCGACTATTTTGAACAACTACATACAGAAGGCACAGAAGTTCTGATCACAGTAGACAACGGAATCTCAGGCATCGAGCAAATCGCCTTCGCGAAGTCGCTTGGGATGACGGTCATCGTAACGGATCACCACGAAATGGGCGACGTATTACCCGAGGCGGACGCGGTCATTCACCCCCGACATCCAGAAGGCAATTATCCATTCGCAGAACTCGCAGGTGTAGGGGTGGCGTTCAAACTAGCCTCTGCTTTACTCGGAAAGCCGCCGCTCGACCTGCTGGAATTCGTGGCAATCGGTACAATCGCAGACTTGGTACCGCTAGAAGATGAAAATCGTTATATGGTCAAAGAAGGAATCCGCAGATTACGCCGCACGCAGCGCCCTGGAATTAAAGCATTAATGCAAGTGAGTGGTCATGAACAGAACGCTTTATCAGAAGAAACGATCGGCTTTACGATCGGACCTCGTTTAAACGCCCCGGGTCGACTTGGTGACGCAGATCCAGCGGTTGATTTACTAAAGTCAGAAGATGAGCAACAAGCGCTTGGAATTGCGGAAGAATTGAATGATTTGAATAAAGAACGGCAACAATTAGTGAAAGAAATTGCAAAAGAAGCGCAAGAGCAAGTGGAAATCCGTTATGGCGATCATGTGCCTCACGTGTTAGTCATAGAAGGTGAAGGTTGGAATCCGGGGGTCGTTGGCATTGTGTCATCGAGACTGACGGAGAAATACTACCGTCCATCCATCATCTTGTCGCTTGATCGAGAAACAGGAATGGCCAAAGGTTCTGCACGCAGTATTGAGGGCTTTGATTTGTATAAGGAACTATCGAAAAATGCATCGATCCTGCCACATTTCGGAGGGCATGCGATGGCTGCCGGGATGTCTTTGAAAATAGAAGACGTTGAATTATTGCGTTCGAATTTGAATGAACAGGCGAAAGAAGTATTGACGACAGAAGATTTGCAACCTATAGTATCCATCGATGTGCCGTTGGCGTTGGATGAAATAGATATTGCGTCGATCGAAGCGCTGGAAAAAATTCGACCGTTTGGTATGGGATTCCCGAAACCCGTTTTCTTATTAGAACAGCTCGATACGATCTCTGTCCGTAAAATCGGCTCAGCGAAAGATCATTTAAAGCTTGAAATGGGTGATCGTAGTGAACGTCTAGATGCGATATTTTTTGGTGCAGGAGCATTGGCGGACGAAATGGCACCGCAAAGTAAGCTTAGTTTGACGGGTGATCTGCAAATTAACGAATGGAACGGTAACAAAAAAGCCCAATTACTTGTCGAAGATGTAAAGTGTGACGAGTGGCAGTTGTTCGATTACCGTGGAATTCGAGATCCTGCTAGATGGTTGCCAATGATTCCAGATCAAGCACAATTTATTGCGTTTAGTGAAGAAGCGATTCAACATTTTGCACCGTTCTTTAAAAACATTCCAATCGCTTTGATTGGGCGCGACGAACTTCACCCGTCTTTTTCTATCGTATTACTCGATATGCCATCAGCTGAAGAACAGTTGAAGCAAGTAATGGAAAAGACGCTTGCTGGCCGAGTGTATCTACATCTGCATGTACATGATTCGATGTACTTCGAAAAGATGCCGGATCGTCAACAATTTGGTTGGTATTACAGCTTTTTGAAAAAACGTGAGACATTTGATCTGCATAATCAAATCGATATGCTTTCCAAACATAAAGGTTGGAAAAAAGATGTGATAAAATTCATGACAAAAGTGTTTTATGAACTAGAATTTGTTACACTAGAGAATGGTAAGGTGACGATGCTTACTTCTGCAGGTAAACGTGACTTGGCAGAAGCGCCATCCTATAAAAAACGCCAACAGCAGATCAAACTAGAAGAGTTGTTGCTTTATGCTCCGTATCAGGACTTAAAGAAAGTATTCGACTCTTTACGCGAGACGGAAGCTGTTGAGGAGGAAAAATTGTGGACTTAAAAAAGTATGTAACGACTGTAGACGATTATCCGAAGCCGGGTGTCAGCTTTAAGGACATCACGACGATCATGGATAACGGGGAAGCATATAAATATGCGACAGACCAAATTGTCGAGTATGCGAAAGGATTAAACGTCGATATTATCGTAGGCCCAGAAGCACGCGGTTTCATCATCGGATGTCCTGTTGCTTATGCGCTTGAAATCGGTTTTGCACCGGTTCGTAAGCCTGGCAAGTTACCACGCGAAACGATTTCGGTCTTTTATGACTTGGAGTATGGACAAGATGAGTTAACGATTCACAAAGATGCTATCAAGCCTGGCCAACGTGTTCTCGTAGTTGATGATTTACTGGCAACTGGCGGTACAGTCGGTGCGACAGTCGAATTGATTGAGAAACTTGGTGGTGTAGTAGCTGGCTGTGCATTCTTGATCGAACTTTCGTACTTGAATGGTCGCAAAAAGTTGACGAATGAAAATATCAAGGCATTAATTACGTACTGATGGGGAATCCTTCGCTTAATGCGGAGGATTCTTGCTATATAGATAGAGGCACTGGGTTTGATTCACTTTACATATAGGTGATATTATACATATACTACTAAAACTTATTATCTAAATATTTACGAAATAGGAAGAAAGGGGTAAGTCCATGGCGAAAAATCAAGACCTGACAGAACAAGATATATACGACCTGGTCGCCAAATATATGAACGAAGAACACGTTGAGTTTATTAAGCGGGCATATGTAATGGCTGAAAAGTCGCATGAAGGTCAATTTAGGACTTCAGGTGAACCGTATATCAACCATCCGATTCAAGTAGCTGGTATTTTGGCGGGTCTTCAAATGGACCCAGAAACGGTTGCAGCCGGCTTCTTGCATGATGTAGTAGAGGATACGGAAATCAGTCGCGAAGATATTATCCGTGAATTCGGCGATGAAGTTGCGATGCTTGTGGACGGTGTGACGAAGCTCGATAAATTGAAATTTAGGTCCAACGAAGAAAAGCAAGCGGAAAACCACCGCAAAATGTTTATTGCGATGGCACAGGATATCCGTGTCATTTTAATTAAACTTGCAGACCGCCTGCATAATATGCGTACACTCAAGCATGTTCCAGCAGCGAAGCAACGCCGTGTATCGGAAGAAACATTAGAAATTTTCTCTCCACTCGCTCACCGTCTCGGAATTTCCACGATTAAATGGGAACTCGAAGATATCGCATTGCGTTATTCCAACCCCCAACAGTATTATCGTATCGTAAATCTCATGAAGCAAAAGCGGACAGAACGTGAACAATACTTGAAAGACGTCATGAATCAAATGCGTGTCGAACTGGATGAAATGGGGATCGCTGCAGAAATTCATGGCAGACCGAAGCACTTGTATTCTATTTATCAAAAGATGGTCATTCAGAAAAAAGAGTTCAATGAAATTTATGATCTACTGGCAGTTCGTATCGTCGTAAAAAGCATTAAAGATTGCTATGCAGCACTTGGAATTATCCATACATTATGGAAGCCAATGCCCGGACGATTCAAGGATTATATCGCGATGCCCAAACAAAATTTGTATCAATCAATCCATACGACAGTTGTCGGTCCTGCGGGAGATCCGCTCGAAGTACAAATTCGGACGGAAGAAATGCACCGAATTTCGGAATTTGGTGTGGCAGCGCATTGGGCGTATAAAGAAGGTAAGCAAGTCGCAAAGCTTTCTAGTGATATTGATTCGAAACTGACTTGGTTCCGTGAGATATTGGAAATTCAAAATGAATCGTCTAATGCACAAGAATTTATGGAGTCATTGAAGTTCGACTTGTTTTCGGACATGGTCTATGTATTTACGCCAGACGGGGATGTCATCGAATTGCCGCAAGGATCCGTACCGATCGACTTTGCCTATCGTGTGCATTCCGAAATTGGTAACCGGACGACGGGTGCTAAAGTGAATGGAAAAATCGTACCACTTGATTCGTCGTTATCTACAGGTGATATCGTCGAGATTCTGACGTCGAAACAATCATTTGGTCCAAGCCGTGATTGGTTGAAACTAGCGCATACATCCCAGGCGAAAAATAAGATTCGCCAATATTTCAAGAAACAATTGCGTGATGAGAACATCGACAAAGGTAGCGAGATGATTCAGAAAGAATTGAAAGATGAAGAGTATGATATCAAAGAAGCGTTAAGTAAAGAAAATATGCAACGTACCATTGATAAATTCAGTTTCACTTCTGAAGAAGACCTCTATGCCGCAGTCGGATCCGGCGGCATTACTGCGCAACAAGTAGTCAATCAACTAGCTGAGCGAATGCGCAAGGAACGCGCGAAAAAAGAAACGATTGATAAAATTGTCTCAGAAATTCAAACACCCAAGCCGGAGAAACAGACGGAGTCAGGCGTAATCGTTAAAGACATCGACAATATGCTGATACGTATTTCGAAATGCTGTAACCCGGTGCCGGGCGATGATATCGTTGGCTTTATTACACGAGGTCGCGGTGTTTCCGTTCACCGTACTGATTGTCCGAACGTTTTGTCTGAACAAGGACAGCAAGAACGTATCATTGAAGTCCAATGGGCATTACAGGACGATCAAGTTCGAAAAGAATTCCAAGTTGATATTGAAATTTCGGCATTCGATCGACAAGGATTGCTGAATGAAGTGATGATGGTGGTAGCGGATATGAATACGCCGATTATCGCAGTGAGTGGCAAAGCGGATAAAGATGATATTGCGCATATCCATATGTCAATCAAGATTCAAAACATTACACATCTACAACGCACTGTCGATAAGATCAAACAGATCAAAGATGTGTATTCTGTAGAACGGGTGATGAACTAAATAGGAGGTGCGAACATGCGAGTATTATTACAGCGTGCAAAAGACGCTTCCGTAACAGTAGGCGGAGAAATTACAGGCTCTATTTCAACTGGCTATGTGTTGCTTGTCGGCATCACGCATGACGATACCGAACAAGATGCCAACTATATTGCCAATAAAGTCGCCGGTTTACGTATCTATGAAGACGACGAAGGGAAATTGAATCGTTCAATTAAAGAAGTCGATGGCGCGATTTTGTCGGTTTCCCAGTTTACTTTGTATGGCAACGTACAAAAAGGGCGTCGTCCAAGCTTTATCGAGGCGGCGAAAACTGATGTAGCGGAACCGTTATGGGAATACTTCAATGAACAGCTACGCGGTCATGGACTTCACGTAGAGACAGGACAGTTCGGTGCGATGATGGACGTACAGTTGACGAATGATGGTCCTGTGACGTTGATGATTGAGTCTAGGTGAGTAGGGAATGCGGTTTATGAGCGTTTGCGGTGTTTGATAGAGCGCTTGTCGCGAGTCTATGAGCGGATCGCAGGTGCGATAGAGCGATTGCAACGTTTTATTGAGCGCTCATGGATGGAAATAGAGCGGATATACGTTTCGTATGAGCATTTGCGCACTATGACCATTACACATAAATCGTCAAACAAGTTGACAGTTTCCGCGGTTACGACTAACATAGAAAGTAATCGAATTAATTCATTTACCGATGATGTGGAAAATACCTTTACTTCAGGCTGGAAAGAGAACGGGGGACTTGGCTGAAATTCCCTGACAGTACCGTAAAGCGAATAACACCACGGAGGATTCATGCTGAAATTAGTAGGCGTGAACGGAACCGGCCGTTATCCGGATTCGAGTGGGCACATTTGTGTCAATTTGGGTGGAACCGCGGAAGCTACAAGCTCTCGTCCCTGTTTTATTAGGGATGGGAGCTTTTTTGTGTTCTCAGAAAGTTCGCCCGTTATTAGATCATCGAAAGGAGTTTTATTAATGAATTTTAAAGTTCCCCGCGGTACGCAGGATATTCTACCTGATGTTTCTTGGAAGTGGCAGCGCGTTGAAAAGATCGCTCGTTCGATTTGTGATGTCTACAACTACAAGGAAATCCGCACACCGATTTTCGAACAAACAGAATTATTCCAGCGCACAGTCGGTGATACGACAGATATTGTGCAAAAAGAGATGTATACATTCACGGATCGAGGAGATCGCTCGATGACGTTGCGCCCAGAAGGTACAGCGCCTGTCGTGCGTTCATTCGTCGAGCACAAGATGTTTGGCTATGCAGATCAGCCTGTGAAGCTATACTACACGGGGCCAATGTTCCGCTATGAACGTCAACAAGCTGGCCGTTACCGTCAATTCGTCCAATTCGGCGTAGAGGCAATCGGCAGTGATGATCCGGCTATCGATGCAGAGGTTATTGAGTTGGCAATGAACATCTATAAGAAAACTGGCTTGACGGATATCAAACTCGTACTGAATTCACTTGGCGACAAAGAATCACGTGACGCACATCGCGAAGCGCTAATTGCACACTTCAGCCCGAATATTGGCGAATTCTGTTCAGACTGTCAAAACCGTCTGGAGAAAAACCCATTGCGCATTCTGGATTGTAAAGTGGATAGAGAACACCCATTGATGAAAACAGCTCCATCACTTGCTGATTATCTCAATGAACAATCAAGCGTGTACTTTGAAAAAGTGAAGAGCTATTTAGACATCGCAGGCATCAAGTACGAATACGACCCGAATCTTGTACGGGGACTGGATTACTACAACCACACGGCATTCGAGATCATGAGCACGTCTAAAGGCTTTGGTGCAATCACAACTCTATGTGGCGGCGGACGTTACAACGGACTTGCTGAAGAAATAGGCGGCCCAGCAGCACCAGGCATCGGCTTTGCCCTCAGCATCGAACGACTTTTACTAGCACTTGAGGCAGAAGAAAAGTCCTTTGCAGACGAACCTTCACTCGACGTCTACATCGTCACATTGGGCGACGTAGCACGAGAAAAAGGCTTCGAAATTCTTAGTAAGCTACGCGAGAACGGTTTACGCAGCGAGATGGACTATATGGACCGCAAGATGAAGGCTCAAATGAAGTCCGCCGACCGCTTGAAAGCACATCACGTCATCGTCATCGGCGAAGACGAAGTGAACGAAAACGTCGTCCAGCTAAAGAGCATGGCAGACGGTGAACAGAAAAAAGTGAAGGTTGAAGAATTGATCGGCGAATTGAAGGCGTAAAAGTATCGATAGCGCATGGGATTTGCGCTTCAGCGGGGACGCTTTCCCGAGGGCCCGCGGTAGTCGCCCCTCTAACGCTCCAATCCTGCAAAGAGACTTTAGATCATAGAGGATGTCACTAAAGTCTGTAAGCGAATTTTTTCTGTACTTGTACTTTGTTTTATAATACAAGTATAAGGTCAAATTCAAGTACAGTCACAACGCATTTCAATGTCCTAATTAGGGATAGGAGTGCAGAGCGGCGACTCCCGATGGATCAGCGTGCGCCTTGAGACCCCCGCAGGAACGTAGTGACGAGGAGGCTCAAGCCACGCCCATGGGAAAGCGTCCGCTCGGAACGGAAATCCCCAACCACAACACTATTTTCACTTTCTACTTAGTCTTTCATTTAATAAAAAAATACAAACTCAAACATCAGAAGGGTAGTGTAGCTACAATGCAACGCACACATTATTGTGGGAATTTATCAGAACTACAAATCGGAGAAGAAGTCACACTCAAAGGCTGGGTGCAGAAGCGCCGTGATCTCGGTGGACTCATCTTCATCGATGTCCGCGACCGCGCAGGCATCGTCCAGACAGTCTTCAACCCGGACATCTCAAAAGAGGCACTTGAAATTGCTGAAACATTGCGTAATGAATACGTCATCGAAGTTACGGGTCTCGTCATCGAACGTGAAGAACGTACAAAGAATAAAAACATTGCGACAGGTGCTATTGAAGTGCAAGTTGTTGAAGTAAAAGTCATCAACGAAGCGAAAAACCCACCATTTACCATTGAAGACGAAACGGATGTAGGCGAAGAGACGCGTCTGAAGTACCGTTACTTAGACTTGCGTCGTCCTGAGCTTGCAAAAGTTTTCAAAATGCGTTCAGATATTACGAAAACAGTGCGTAACTTCTTGGATGATGAAGGATTCTTAGAAGTGGAAACACCGATTCTAACGAAATCGACTCCTGAAGGCGCACGTGATTACTTAGTGCCAAGCCGTGTTCACGAAGGTGAATTTTACGCATTGCCACAGTCACCGCAGTTATTTAAGCAGTTATTGATGGTATCCGGTTTCGATCGCTATTACCAAATTGCTCGTTGTTTCCGCGATGAAGATTTACGTGCAGACCGTCAACCAGAATTCACGCAAATCGATATGGAAATGAGTTTCATGTCAATCGAAGAAATTTTGGAGCTTAACGAACGTTTGATCAAGAAAGTCATGAAAGACGTCAAACAAATAGACGTAGAAACGCCGTTTAAACGCATTCCGTATGACGAAGCAATGGGCCGTTTCGGTTCAGACAAGCCGGATACTCGTTTCGGAATGGAATTGACGGACGTATCTGAGATCGTCAAAGACTCTTCATTCAAAGTGTTCGCTAGTGCAGTAGAAGCGGGCGGACAGGTGAAATTGATCAACGTTAAAGGTGCAGCGGATCAGTATTCTCGTAAAGATATCGATGCACTTGGCGAGTTTGCTAAAGTGTATGGTGCGAAAGGTATGGCGTGGTTAAAAGTGACGGAAGACGGCTTCAATGGCCCGATTGCGAAATTCTTCGATGGAGAAATTGGCGAAGCGTTAAAAGCAGCTGGTGGCGGAGAACCTGGAGATTTATTCTTATTCGGAGCAGATAAGAAGTCTGTAGTTGCCGATTCATTAGGCGCGTTACGTCTGAAGCTTGGAAAAGAACTAGATTTAATTGATCAGTCTCAATATAACTTCCTGTGGGTTACAGATTGGCCATTATTTGAATACGATGAGGAAGACGGTCGTTATTATGCAGCACATCACCCATTCACTATGCCGGCTGACGTGGAAGAATTGAAAACGAGCCCGGAAACAGTAAAAGCACAAGCGTACGATCTAGTATTGAACGGATATGAGCTAGGTGGCGGATCTTTGCGTATTTACCAACGTGATGTGCAAGAAGCCATGTTCAAAGCACTTGGATTCACAGAAGAACAAGCGCGCGAGCAATTTGGATTCTTGTTGGATGCGTTTGAATACGGAACACCTCCACACGGCGGAATCGCATTCGGTCTAGACCGTATCGTGATGTTGCTTGCGGGATCTACAAACTTGCGCGATACGATCGCGTTCCCTAAAACAGCTAGTGCAAGTGATCTATTGACAGAAGCACCTAGTTCTGTTGACGAGGCACAGTTGAAAGAACTCGGGATAAAAGTAGTCACTGAACTAGCAAAAAAGTGAGGAAACAACTATTTTTAAAGACTTTGTTCAAATAGATTGAATTATAAAAATGCGTATGATAAGATGAAGTTAGTAGAAATCCTGAAGTGTTCGTCATTTGTAAATTAGTTTTGACCCAACATCTTATCGTCGGGAGTTCAACGTTATAGCTTGGATGACATGCCTTTAATCGGGACGCCAAAAGAGTTATACAGGACACCCACCTGCTATTAGCGGGTTCAAAGCGATATTCAAAGACGGCACAGTCGGGATTTCACTTTCCTACAACCATTCACCTTCTTGCGTAAGCGAGAAGGTTTTTTAGTGTCTAAAATTCAGTTAGTTGCGCGAGTGCAGGTGACTGTTTTAGGATAGAGTGAATACAATTAATCATAAAGGATGCGGTATAGATGTTACATCAATTTTCGAGAAATGAATTATCGATTGGTACAGAAGGCGTAGAAAGAATGAAAGGCAAAACGGTTGCGATTTTAGGTGTCGGTGGCGTCGGTTCATTCGCAGCTGAAGCGTGTGCACGCACTGGTGTTGGACGCATTATCTTAGTCGATAAAGACACGATCGATGTCACCAATATCAACCGCCAATTGGTCGCTTATTTATCAACGGTAGGGCGTTCGAAATCTGAAGTCATGAAAGAACGAATTGCAGATATCAACGCAGAGTGTGAAGTGATTGATTTACATATGTTCTACACCGAAGAGACGTCTGAAGAATTCTTTTCATATAAGCCCGATTATGTAATTGATGCATCGGACACGATCAGCTATAAGATTCATTTGATCCAGCAATGTGTTGAACGAGGTATTAAAGTAATATCGAGCATGGGTGCTGCCAATAAAACAGATCCGACTCGTTTTCGGATTGCTGATATTTCGAAAACGCATACCGATCCATTAGCAAAAGTGATGCGTCTTCGTTTGCGTAAGCTTGGTATTTCTAAAGGTGTGCCTGTTGTGTTTTCTGATGAAAGCCCAATCGTTGTCCGAGAAGATGTCCTGGAAACAGTCGGTAAGGCCGACGCATCGATACGAAAAGCACAAATACCTCCAGCTTCCAATGCATTTTGCCCGTCAGTCGCTGGTTTAATTCTAGCCAGTTGGGTATTAAATGATATAGTGGCGGATATTCCCGTTGAACGTGTTAATGATGCTAAATAAAGGAGAGGTTGGATATGAAAACGACTGAAATGATCATCAACGGAAAGCGACTTGGTGCGGATTTACCCCAAATCGAAGTAGTGAATCCTTCAACAGGTGAGACGATCGGGGCCGTACCTAAAGGCGGCAAAGCGGAAGCGAAGCAAGCGGTCGATGCGGCTTCTGCGGCGTTTTCGGACTGGGCCGCATTGTCGGCGTATGAACGCAGTGCGTATTTAATGAAATGGCATGCGTTGATTGAGAAAAATGAAGAAAGCGTAGCCGACACGATGACGACTGAGCAAGGGAAGCCGTTAGCGGAAGCACTTGGCGAAATGCGTTATTCGAATGGATATATCAGTTGGTTTGCAGAAGAAGGAAAGCGGATTTACGGTGAAACCATTCCGGCTATGCAGTCTAATAAGCGAATGTTCGTGCACAAGCAACCAGTGGGCGTCATCGCGTCGATTACACCATGGAACTTCCCAGCGGCTATGATTGCACGTAAAATTGCGCCAGCACTTGCAGCAGGCTGTACAGTCGTCATGAAGCCGGCTTCCCAGACTCCGCTCACTGCAATTCGTTTAATAGAGCTAGCACAAGAAGCGGGTATTCCGGATGGTGTGCTGAACATTGTAACGGGCAGTGCGGGTGAAATTGCAGAGGCGTGGCAAGAAGACGGTCGTGTGCGTAAGCTGACGTTTACAGGATCTACTGAAATTGGTAAGACATTGATGAAAGGTGCAGCCGATACGATGAAGAAGATTTCATTGGAACTCGGTGGACAGGCACCAGCGATTGTTATGGCGGACGCGGATCTTGACAAAGCAGTAGATGGCGTCATCGCAGCGAAATTCCGTAATGCAGGACAAACTTGTGTTTGCGCGAACCGTATGTATGTTCATTCATCGATCGCGGAGGAATTCACCACGCGAATTGCAGAAGAAACGAAGAAATTGAAAGTTGGCGACGGTAAAGAAGAAGGCGTCGTAATTGGTCCATTAATTGACCAGGATGCAATCGATAAAGTACAAGAACATGTAGAAGATGCGAAATCCAAAGGTGCGACAGTCGTCACAGGTGGCGAACTCGTAAATGGATTATTCTACCAACCGACTGTTTTGAGAGGTGTAACGGACGATATGCTCTGTATGCAAGAAGAGACATTTGGCCCGGTATTGCCGATTGCGACGTTTGAAACACAAGAAGAAGCAATCGAGCGTGCGAATGATACTGTATTTGGACTCGCATCATACGTCTTCACCGAAAATATCACACGTGGTATTCAAATTTGTGAAGCATTGGAGTATGGTATCGTAGGTTTGAATGATGGCTTGCCGTCAGCACCACAAGCTCCGTTTGGTGGCTTTAAACAAAGTGGTCTTGGACGTGAAGGTGGTCATCAAGGTATGGATGAATATTTAGAAGTAAAATATATTTCATTAGGTTTATAATGCAAAAGGAAGCAAAAAGGGAGAGCCGTACTCTTCCTTTTTGCTTCTTTTAGTTGGTTTGGAATTCGCGCAAAATGCTATTGCCGTCAAGAACTTTAAAGTGCGCGGTCATCGTACGGTCTTGCACGCTGTCTGCCGCAACGCGGTGGCCAAACTCGGGAACATAGACGCGATCCAGTCCGAAATTCACGATATAATGATCGTTTTGACGATATTCTCGATCGGTCGTCTGCGCCAGCCAGCCCATTAAATAGACGCCTTCAGCGGGTTTTTTGTCGCTCAATGAAACCAATTCAGATACTCCGTCTTTTTGTTCCAATACGCCAAACACTCGTGTCTGACCGAGTTCATCGGGTTTTTTTAATGCAGTCACTAAACTAGGCGTCATACGCTCCTTTGGTACTTTTTCCACGTCGTAGCGTAACATGACATAATTTTCGGTTGCATCTTGCTCGGTAATCGTTTCTGATTGAAGATAGACATCCGCACCGTTTTGAATTGTTGTGAAGTATGGGACCGTGAGGCTTGCTAAGATGAGCAGGGGAACTATGAAGAGTATGGATATACTGAATTTACTATGTTTGGGGCCCATGTCAGAGTCACCGCCTTTTCTGCAGTTTTCATAAAAAGTGTTCTTCTTATGTACAGATAGCATGTGCTATTTATGAATGTTTTAGTAATTAAATACCCAGTTTTTTTATGTTGAAAACCTTTCATAATTGGTGTGAATAGATTCGTGTGAGATGGGGATAGTCATTTTGTTATGTTAGAAGATAGTGCAAGGTAGGTTTTGAATGTCTGATCTGTTGATGCATAAGAATCAGCGCAGGTCAATGAAGTGTAACCACCATACTACTATGTATATGGCCACGAAAAAATGCCGCAAGAAGTCGCGATGACTCTTGCGGCAGAACTTTTATTAAATTAACAACCCGAACAACGAACTGTCTTTGTTCACTTCTTTATAAGGGAAACCGTTCTTTTCCATACGCGCAATCAGGCCGTTATAATCTTCTTTGCGCTTAATCTCAATTCCGACAAGACCTGGACCGCTCTCTTTGTTATTTTTCTTCGTATACTCGAACATCGTAATATCATCATCCGGTCCAAGTACACCATCAAGGAACTGGCGTAGTGCACCTGCACGTTGTGGAAAGTCCACAAGGAAATAATACAGCAAGCCTTCGTAAATCATCGACTTCTCTTTGATTTCCTGCATTCTACCAATATCGTTGTTTCCGCCACTGATCACGCAGACGACACATTTGCCTTTGATTTCATTTTTATAGAAATCGAGTGCAGCGATCGGAAGTGCACCTGCTGGCTCTGCGATGATCGCGTGTTCATTGTATAAGTCGAGAATGGCGGTACATACTTTACCTTCAGGAACGCTGACGATGTTTTCTAAATAGTTATTACAAATATTGTAATTCAGATCGCCTACGCACTTGACGGCCGCGCCATCGACGAATTTATCAATCGTTGCCAGAGGTACGACTTTTTGGGCGTCGATAGAAGCCTTCATACTTGCTGCACCTGCTGGCTCTGCGCCGATCATCTTCGTATGCGGAGACAAGTTTTTGATGTAGGTACTGATTCCTGACATTAAACCACCACCGCCGATACTTGCAAATACATAATCAATCGGCTCTTCGATATCATTCATGATCTCGACAGCTACCGTTCCTTGCCCCGCGATAATATCCTTATCATTGAATGGATGGATGAAAATACGCTTTTCTTTCTCCATCAAATCGAGCGCCCTCTCGAAACAATCGTCGAAAGTATCTCCGACTAAAATAATTTCAATGCGATCACGTCCGAACATTTTCACCATGTTTACTTTTTGTTTAGGAGTAGTTTGAGGCATGAAGATCTTGCCGTCAATGTCTAGGTTTGCACAAGCGAAAGCTACACCTTGTGCATGGTTTCCTGCACTAGCGCAAACAATTCCTTTTTTACGTGCTTCTGTTTCAATGCGCTTCATCTTATAATAAGCACCGCGCAATTTAAAGGAACGAACATGCTGCAAATCTTCCCGCTTAATATACACATGACAGTCATACTTTTCCGATAGACGATCATTTTTCTGTAAAGGCGTATGCGCTACAATGTCTTTTAGCAGCTGGTTCGCGATTAAGATATCTTCAACTTGAACACT
Source organism: Sporosarcina sp. P3 (assembly GCF_002743415.1). Classification (NCBI taxonomy): domain Bacteria; kingdom Bacillati; phylum Bacillota; class Bacilli; order Caryophanales; family Caryophanaceae; genus Sporosarcina; species Sporosarcina sp. P3. The sequence continues at coordinate 31,349 of NZ_PDZE01000006.1, read as the reverse complement.
TGGAGTTTCCATTTTTTTCACCTTCATCACTTATCATCTAACCTCCGTTATTGAATCAACGTTTACTCATAATAACATGAAAAAAACCGAATGAACATACGAAAGTTCTAAATTGTATGTTTATTTCGTGAATAATGACTATATTTAAATCACTCTGTAAATGTAAGCGGTTGCTTGTTTAGTTCAGGTTTTAAAAAATTGAGAAGATCAATCATTTAATTTATTTATGGAATAATACGTACATATTTTATTATCGGGCAATAGCATTATGAAGATAGTATGAAGATTCATTCATATAGATCTGTTTTCTGATTATACACAAATACATCGCGTTTAATTCGTAAACAGAAGGGAAAACTAATGAATGAAGAACTACACACCAGAAAGGAAGCGTTTATTCATGCAGAAATGGGATAGTAGACCAGAAAAGCCGGATAATATGCAATGGACGGTGTTTGTCGTAACGCTAGTCATCATCGCGGCTGTAATAGTTTATGGTGTGATGATGTAAAGAGGAAAGAAATGGTATGTCGCGATATTGACATGCCATTTTATTAATCTTTTCTATTTCCTATATTCGTCGTGCTCTTTTGGATTCTATCGTAAAATAACAGGTTCCGTCTGAAAAGAGTGACAAGTCTGACGATACTGTTATATATTAGTCTTAAGAAAAGTTGCTGTATCAGTACAGGGGGATGACAACTAAATGAATGGAGGAATGTACGATGAAAAAGAACACTGAGCAAAAAAGACAAATGGTGGAAAAGGTTTGTACAGAATGTGGGAACCAGTTCAAGGAAAAGCAAGAGTCTATGATGTACGAATGTGAGCGTTGTGTCGGACGACATGAAGAATAATAAAAAATCCTATGTTCCCATACGGGGCATAGGATTTTTTGTTGAAGATGGAAGTCTCTACTTATTAAGTAATACACCCGTGAGTCGCATTGGTTTCCATATCTAGTCACTACAGATGAAAATTATATTTTTACACTCGTATGACAGAACTTCAGGTGATTAATGTTTTAGAAAAACTGAGAGTGGTATAGAATGATAAGATGTATTTAGTCTGTTGGAGAGGAGGATGTGTGTATGGCGTACATTGGTTTATTATTAATTGCAATCTCAATATTGATTGTCGCCATCTACCTTTCATTGTTACTAACGAAGTCTTCGAACTTATTGCTAACCGTTATGGGAACAGTAAAAGGGGTAGAGGCAGAGCTCGACCAAAGCATAGAGCAATTATATGGAACTTTAAATGAGACTGAACAACTGGCGACAGATGTTCAAGTGAAACTCGCGGCAACGACACCTTTATTTTCTACGATTGAAAATATTGGACGATCCAGCCAGTACTTAAGTGAAGAAGTAAACAAGCGGACAAAACAGTTTGAAGAGGATGGTTCTCTTCCGGGAACCGAAAAGTTCGTTCAGGCAATGCAATACGGAGAGTTTGGTGCCCAAGTTTACGATTCATGGCAACGCGGCAAGAAGAGTGTAAAAAATACGTAAAAGGAAATGAGGGTTGAGAATGGATCTCGTTGGAATTGGCGTTATACTAATCGGTATTGCCTTCGTCATTTTAGCTATCTATTTCGCTAAGGTTTTACAACAAGTTGGAAATATTCTACACGATGTCGATGAAACGGTAGGAGCGCTTCCGAAACAACTTGATGGCATTTTGGATGAAACCGGTAATTTAATTAAAAACAGTAATGAATCTTTAGCAGATATCAATACAAAAATTGAAAATCTGACTCCATTGTTCCAAGTAATCGGCGATCTTGGAGAATCTACACACCAGTTGTCTTCTTCATTAGTGGACGTGTCGTCGTCTGTTCAACAAAAAGGAGACCACACAGACACATCAGAGCAAAACAAGAAACTAGGCAACATCTACGGTTCGGCTATGTTAGGTTATTACATCTTTAAGAAGCGTAAGCAATCCGTGAGCGCTGCTAAGGATCGTGCAGAACAGAGTGTTCCACAAAAAAAGTTACCAGCACCAGAAAATGCATCACTTTAAGTGCTGACAAAGACTGAAGATCAATCCCAATCGGGTTTGAACTTCAGTCTTTTTTTAGGGTTAGGCATGGGGAACTTTGCAATCAAACTAAAGAATAGGTGTTATGATAGTGGGAATTAACTATCGGTAGTTGGGGGGAAATGTGAAGTTGGTAAAAGAATCAGTAGGTAGTGGAAGACTATTTATCTTAATCACAAGTTCATTAATATTACTTATATGAATTATCTTCAAGTGAATAAGAATTTCTCTTTCGCATAGGTGAAGAAACGCAAACGACCGACATATAAAAGACCACTAATTCATGTAGCGAATTAGTGGTCTGATTTACGTTTTATATGAGTGAACTGAACAACTCGTCCACTTAAGGTCGCATCTTCTTCAGCTCTTTGCGTTGCTGCATCAAATAAAATGCCAACGTAGCGACTCCATATAACCCTTTATACTCTTTTTCGCGAACAAACTCGCCTGCATTCCCTACACGATCTTTAAAACGAATCGTCGTATCGAGTGCGGCAGTCGTTACTTCGCGTGAAGCCTCACCAACATCCCCGACAATCTGGAAGACCGGTGTCACTTCATAAATCTGTTTGTTTACATTACTGATCGTATCATTCGTCGTATGCAGAATTTGCTGTGTCTGACCCGTAACTTCTGCTACCGTTGACGGCAGGGTATCGGTCGTCTTCTTGACACTTTCCAATACTTCGGTCAATTTTCCAAGTGGTTTAATTAACACGATTGCGACAATAATTAGCGCGATGCCGATGAGCAATACGCCTATTCCTAGTACCCAATCCATCAAGTTCACCTCTCTCCGTTATTCTGCTTCATCTTGTAGAACATTTTTGACGCTACTTCAGACAATGCAGTCGTTTGCTCCATCAGCTTGGCGTATTTGCCAGGAGGCGCTGATACTTGATCTGCCATTTTAGCGATAGAGTTTTGCACGTACTGGGTGGATTCGCGAAGTTCTTTCGCTGAAGCCGCCAATCCGTCAACCGATTGCAGTTTTGCATTCGCATCATCCGCAATTTGGTTTGTCTGCGTCATGAGCTGATCCGCTTTATCTGTGATACCGCCCACTTTCAGTTCCACACGTTTCATCGTTTCTTTTACATCTGTCATTGCTTCTTTGACCGCTTTGGCTGTTTTAATAATAGCAATTGCGATAACCACTAAAGCCGCAACGGCGACTATGGCACTAATATACAAGAGCACCTTCAATCTAGTCACCTCCACATAATAAGTGCGTTTCTAATTTGAACGTCTAACTTCCGTCGAAACGAGTAAACGTTCTATATCCTTGTCATTCCACAAATGAAAGTAATTTAAACCCTGGCGTGCTATTTAACTAGAAAAACTATATTTCTATACTCCTGTATGAGAAAAGGACCTGAAATATGATATGATTTTCAAATCAGATGCTGAAGGAGTGAAGTAAATGCCTTGCAAAGGTTGTGTTGTCCGTGAGATGGATTATGAAGTCTCATTTGAAAATTGTAAACAAACAGCATTGTTCGAATCAGTAGAAGATCATTTGAAACGAGCCGAGATGCTGGTGAACCAGGAAAGTTATACATTTCATGTGAAAGAACAAGGGATAAAAGAATTATACGACTTTTGCGTCGATCATGCAGTAGAAATAGATTCCATTCAGTTTCGTCTCGATCAAACCGACTGGCGGCCGTTCTCGGAAGTCATGCAAGTAGTCGACATGCAATGGATTGACCAAGTCATTCAAAACGAACAATTGGCGAGCCATTATCAGCCTATTGTTACACCCGAGCTCGAGATTTATGCCTATGAATTGCTTGCGCGCTTTTATCATCAAGACGGTAGAGTGATTTATCCAAATGAAATTTTCTCCGCAGCAAAAGAGCGCGGTAGATTATATGCTCTTGACAGAGTGTGTCGTCTAACGGCAGTTCGCTACGCACAACAGATTACGCAAAAAGCATTTATTAATTTCATTCCAACCGCTATCTATTCGCCGGAGTTTTGCTTGCGCTCGACGATTCATTTGGCGAAGGAATTGGAAATTGATCCATATCGTTTGATTTTCGAAGTTGTGGAGTCGGAAAAAGTGGAAGACATGGGCCATTTAAAAACGATTTTGGAGTACTATCATTCAAAAGGATTCGAGTATGCGCTTGATGATGTCGGGGAAGGCTATAACACAGTTGAAGTCCTCTCATTCCTTCGTCCGAACTACATGAAGCTCGATATCAAGTATGTACAAGGTGTCGCGACTGATCTTGCTAAGCAACATATCGCAGCAGAGTTTCTTGAAAAAGCGTTGGCGGTGGATTCGATTCCTTTAGCAGAGGGTATAGAGACGGTAGAAGATTTTGAGTGGTTGAAAGCGAATGGGTATCAGTTGTTCCAAGGCTATTTATTCGGCAAACCGTCGGCAGTTCCACAAGTTGAAATTTTCATATAAGATATGTGCGTTGTTAAGAGTAATTAGTTTACACCGAATTTGATTTAATATTAAAGTATAATCAATAAGGAGATGGTACATATGAAATTAGACAAAAAAGTTGCAATCATCACGGGTGGGGCTGGCGGCATCGGATTAGGTATCGCTACAGCCTTCGCGAAAGAAGGTGCGATCGTTGCGATCGTCGATTTAAACAAAGAAGCAGGCGATGCAGCGATTGAAAAATTGCAGAAAATCTCTCCGCAATCGATTTTTCTTCAAGCGGATTTAACTGCTCGAACAGAATTACCTTCTATTGTCGAGCAAGTCGTAACGAAGCTCGGAAGGTTGGATATTTTAGTAAATAACGCTCATGCTTCACGTATGAAATCTATTGAAGAGATGACGCAAGAAGACATAGACCTTTCGTTCAATACAGGATTTTATCCAACGCTTTACTTGATGCAAGCTGCACTGCCACACTTGAAAGAGTCAAAAGGCACCGTGATCAACTTCTCATCCGGCGCAGGATTAAATGGTGATGTGAATCAAGGTTCATACGCTGCGGCAAAAGAAGCCATTCGCGGGATCACAAGAGTAGCGGCAAATGAATGGGGCCAATACGGCATTACGTGTAACCTGATTTCACCAATTGCTAAAACACCTGGCATCGAGCATTGGGGAAAAGAGAATCCCGAATCGTATCAAGCGATTCTTGCGAAAAACCCACTCGGCCGCTTGGGCGATCCAGAAAAAGATATCGGCCGCACAGCAGTTTTTCTAGCGAGCGAAGACGCTTCTTACATCACGGGTCAAACCATAATGGTAGACGGTGGGTCTATTAAATTACGATGATATAATTATGTAAGGCTGTCCTGATTTATAGGGCAGCCTTTTTTGTGTGTGGGATAGGGCGTTAGGGGGAGTATGAGCGGCTGGGTTGGTTGATAGAGCGGTTGGCGTGTGGGATAGAGCGTATGCGGTGGAAGTATGAGCGGCTGGGGTGGCTGATAGAGCGGTTGGCGTGTGGGATAGAGCGTTCGCAGGGGAAGTATGAGCGGACGCGATGGCAGATAGAGCAGCTAGCGCACGCGATAGAGCGCTCACGCATATCCATTGAGCGCATTCACAAAGCCTCGTACCAATAAAAAAGGCTGCTCCATAACGGAACAGCTTTCCTTAAACGAATGTGTTATTTAACTTAGTGTAAATTTGAACTAAACTATTTCGTTCAGCCTCCGATAAGTGACTAAAGAACTCCGAACGCACTTGTATTCCACATTTCTGCGCTTTGCCCAAAATATCTATGCCTAGGGGTGTTATTTTCCAATACTTTGTTCGGCGGTCTTCATCATCATTACGTAACGTAATAAATTCACTTTTAATGAGCTTTGACGACAAATGCGTCAAGGAAGCGGGCGTGAAGCCTAATGTCTCAGCCAAATCAGAAGGGCGTTGTTCACCTTTGTTATGTAACTCTAGCAACACAAGAATATGAGAGATTCCTAGGGATAGCTTGGATTCTTGCTGGAAACGGATCAGCATTTTATTCGTCACTTGATCCATTAAATGTACCAAATTAAAAATTGTTTGTTTTTCATTCAAAAATGAACGCCTCCTGTTCCTTTAAGAAACTTTATGTTTATATACTATTCATCATACAATATTATATATGAAATCACCCCGTTGTGACACGATAATAATACCTACATTTCACATAATAATTTAAATATTAAAGAGTTTTTCATTTTCTTCTTTTTAATTGTAGACTGATAGAGTATGATAAAGACAACGAATGAACTAGATAAACCAAATATGAAGGGTGGGCATAAGGTTTGATGAAAGTTAGAGATTCGTTAACATTTCAGCTAGGTTCTATTATAGCTGGAATCCTGGTGGTGATGTTGGCTATTACATCACTGGCTACATATAAGACTGCTTATGACAAACTGTATGATGCGGCAGGAATTGAAGCGTACGGCTGTGCCAATATTACTACGGGATTGATTCGACCTGGTGATATGGAAAAGGCAATGGCTGGTGACGTTGAAACACAAGATGAACTTGGAAAGACGCTAAATTGGACGACTGAACATAAAAATATATTTGAAACACAATATATTTTGGATTTGGATGGAAAAATTATTGCCCTCGACGATAATCTGAAAGCAAAAGGATTTAAGCCGGGAGACCAGTTTCATTTAGACGAAGAAGCGATTGCGGATCTACTCGAACATCGACATTCAACGTACTCTCAGCCTTACGAGTATGGCGGTATGGAGCGGCTTTCAGGTTATGCGCCAATACATGAAGATCAAGATGCGAGTAAAGAAATCATCGCAGTCAGCGTAATTGATTTCGATGCCAATATCGTTAAACATCGTACTTGGGATGTTGTACGCGACGGAATCTTGATCAGTATTATTCCTATGATACTTGCTTCAATTGGAACAGGATTCCTCATTCGCAGAAAAACGAAGCCGATCACGAGTTTAATTGAGCAGGCGAAGCAAATTGCGGATGGTAACTTGGCGGTTCAACCGACAGAAGTGAAGTCACAAGACGAAGTGGGCGACTTGGCTCGTACGCTGAATCGTATGACGGTGAACCTACAAGACATGATCACGACGATGAATACGACATCGCAGCATTTATCCGAAAACGCAGGGGAAACTTCTGCATCGCTTTCTGAAATGCGTGAAGCGATTACGATGGTTGCGCACAATATCGAAGAAGTCGTCACAGCTGTTACAGATGGTACCTCAACTGCGGAGCACGCAACGAGTATTCTCACGGGATTAGCAAGTGGTTTGAACAATACGAAACAAAGCGCTGACTCAATGCTCGTTAACTCCAATGAAACGATGAAGATTGCATTAGAAGGCGCAAAACGCGCAGAAGAAATTAGCCATGATATGGAATTAATTCGAAATGGATCACAAGAAGTTGGAGATACAATCCAAAACTTGGTTGAATCTACGACGAAGATCCAAAACATCACAGGTTCCATCGCGGGAATCGCAGCTCAAACCAATTTACTCGCGCTGAATGCTTCTATTGAAGCGGCTCGTGCAGGTGAACACGGTAAAGGCTTTGCGGTAGTAGCGGAAGAAGTACGGAACTTAGCTGAGCAATCAAATCAGGAAGTACTGGAAGTAGAGAAGCTAGTGAAGGATATTTCTGATCGGATCCAGCAAGTTATTACTTCCACATCGGAAAACACGAAACACATCACAAAAGGTACAGAAACAGTGCAGCTTACGTCTCAGTCATTGAGTAATATTTCTGTAGCAGTTGGAGAAACGGTCAAAGAAATCAAGAACATCTCGAATTTGATGACGTCGGAAGCCGTGAAATCAACGGAAGCGGTACAGTTGATCGAGCACTTGACGCACGCTGTACAAAATATTGAAGACATGACCAATAATATCGCAGCAGCTGCCGAGCAAACGACAGCGAGCATAGAAGAAATTTCAGAACGTTCTACGCAGACCAATCAAATGGCGCGTGAACTGGAAGTGTTTGTCGGTTCATTCGAATTACCTAAATAAACACTTGGCCATCGCTTTACAAGCGATGGCTTTTTTTACCATTGATTTTCGAATGTATGTTCTGTATAATACGAACATACATACGCTTAGGAAAAGGGGAATATCGAATGGAAAGGAACCGAGATAGAGGAAAATTGAAGTGGACGTCGCTCATGCTGCCTGAACACCTCGAGAGACTACGTGATTGGCAACGGGAAGATCAGTATATAGAACGGCCCGAGTTAACCGATTGGGAGCTACAAACGATGCAAGAGACACTTGAAGTAGCTTGGCGCAGATGTGAGGAGACGTGGATTAAAACTTGGCATGATGGAGAAGTTCGCTTTCATCAAGGGGAGATCGAAGCGCTCGACTTGCGGACGATGACCATTGTGCTGCGTGATCCATTCGGAACGGAAAGAATTCATGTAGCAGATGTGGTAGATGTCCAATTATCAAAAGAGGCAGATGGTTTTTAACCAAAAATAAAAGCCGTCTGCGGGGGCAGACAGCTCAGTCTCTGAAAAATGCTTTTTCTACGTTATATTTAGCTTGCTGTGTGTTGATTACGTATGTTTCGTAGATCTCACGTTCCATTGGATCATCGATGATGATAGCGGAAATCTTTGCTACTTCCTCACGGTGATTGCGTAATGGAGACACTTGATCGTCAAAATGCTTTTTCAGACGCGGACGTAATTTTCGTGCTTTTCCTACGAATAACAATTCGTCACTTTGGTTGAAGAACAACAAAAGGCCGCCTTTATCACGTGGAATGTCATGAAAATCGATGAAACCATAGATTGGCTTAATTGGCGTTTCATCCGGTCCCATTTCTTGTTTTCTGCGGACGATCGTTACGTCCGGTTTAGGTAATGTAATATTGATCATTTTACTTCACATCCTTATATCAGTCAGTGTTTATCCTATCATACGACCCAAAAAAAAGCGAGAAACTTTCTATCGGTCCCTTGCATATAGTAAACAAATGTCTTGGGAAGGATGAAATGATGAAAAACCCTGCTGTTATTCAAACGTATCACATATCAAATAGAAAGCCGAAAGTGGATGTGTCTTATCCTGTCATCACGCAACTGGGCGATCCAAAAATTCAACAGAAGCTAAATCAAGTACTGTTCAAAGAAATGAATAAAATGCTAGAGGACAATAATTACTATGACCCAAGCCTTGTCGAGATGGTCGCCACGTATGAAATTAAAAATAATCAGCGTGATCTTTTTAGTATTAACTTGATCGTCTATTCGTTCACTGGGGGAGCGCATGGAATGACCTACGTCAAATCTTTGACGTTTGATACGAAGACAGGAAGGCAATACAATCTGCAAGACCTGTTCAAGCCGGGTAGTCCTTATGTGCAGCGAATATCGGAATATATTAGACGCCATATCCAGCAATGGAAAACACCTGTAATTGAACCATTCACTAAAATCAAACCCGATCAGGACTTCTATATCGCGGACACAAGTCTCGTGGTCTACTTCCAATTATACGAAATTTCACCTTATGTGGCCGGCTTCCCTTATTTTCCGATTCCCTTGCTCGATTTACAGGAGATCATTAAACCGAATAGTCCAGCAGACCGAATGCTACCGTTTATAGGGACGTAAAAATAGCCGAACAAACAAATGTATGGGCTTACATGACGAAATAGTGTTATAATTTCGATATACGAAATATACAAATGAGGTGGAAACTATGCTAAGAAATTTCTTTATCGGTTTATCTGAAAACCAACTACTGAATCAAGCTGCCCAAAAATACGGCTTTCAACTAGGGGCCCAACAAGTCGTGGCAGGAACTAACATCGAAGAAATGATTACTAGTGTTAAAGAGCTCAATCAAGCAGGCATTTCATGCACGATCGACAATTTGGGTGAATTTGTGTACGAAAAGAGCGAGGCTGTTGAAGCAAAAGAACAAATCTTAGCAGTAGTGGACGCGATCCAAGAACATCAAGTGGATGCGCACATCTCGATCAAACCATCACAGCTCGGCCTCGATATTGAGTATGCGTTTTGCGAACAACAAGTAGAAGAAATCGTCAAACGAGCAAATACAGTAGGAATGTTTGTGAATCTTGATATGGAAAATCACTCGCGACTTGAACCGACGTACCGTTTACTAGATGAATTAAAAGCAAAGGGCCATGAAAATGTCGGAACTGTTATCCAAGCTTATTTTCACCGTGCGTTAGATGATACGAAAAAATATAATGATACACGCACCCGCCTAGTAAAAGGGGCGTATAAAGAGTCACCGGACGTTGCATATATAGATAAACAAGATATCGATGAAAATTATATTAAAATTATTGAAGAACATTTATTGCACGGAACGTTCACGTCAATTGCGACACATGACCACAACATCATCAATCATGTGAAGCAGTTTGTAAAAGAACATGATATTTCATGTGATCAATTCGAGTTCCAGATGCTGTACGGCTTCCGCCATGAGTTGCAGCTACAGTTGGCGAAAGAAGGCTATAATTTCTGTACATATGTGCCATTTGGAAAGGACTGGTACGGATACTTTATGCGCCGATTAGCGGAACGTCCGCAGAATATGAACTTAATGGTGAAGCAAGTGTTCAATAAGAAGACGAATACGATGATTGGCCTAGTTGCCGGCGCGTTTGTGCTTGGCCGATTAAGCAAGCGCGGGAGTGACGACAAACAAGATGGCGGTTGGGTGAAGTATCGGTGAACGGTTGGATAGAGACAACGTAGATCAACATTCAGTGGGGACGCGCTCATAGATTCGTTCAAGCGCTCATCATGTATGCTTGACCGCTCTATAGAATGAGATATCCGCTCTATCGTGGTCCACAAGTGCTCCATGACGTGCGATTACCGCTCTATCATGGCTTGTAACCGCTCATTGTGCGGTTATAACATTGTTATTTTCAGACGTAAACGCTAGAAAGTAACAATATGTCAGTTATCCTCTTCTTTGCATTCCAAAACACTGCTTTTCTCGCAGTGTTTTTTTGTACTCACTTTACATAAAACATGGAAAATAGTAGTGTTAGAGATAGTTAAAGAACTATTCACTCTTCATTACACCAAAGACAGGGAGAGAGTTCTATGAAAAAACCTTTGGATCATCGTTCTTTGTGCAGTCGTACTAGTCGGACGATAAGTTACACTGCTAACGCGTGTTCTAGGAAAGAATGACGGCTGAAATGAAAAGTGGTGTAGAGGCGTAGATTGGCTATATAGAAGCGGAACCGGCGTAGTGGTTCGTTTCTATTGAAAAATGAAAGCTTCTACTTTTCTTGATTCTCTGTCGTGCCGGAGAGATGAGATCAAGGAATTGCGAAAGAAATATTGCGATTTTTAAAGGAATATGCGACGCAACACGGGAAGAGAGTAGTAGCATGCAAAGTACGAGCGGATGTGCCGAGAAACATCTCACTCCATCAATCGATCGGCTGTCACGTGTCTGAGGAATATGTATTACATAGAACGAATGGTACATCGATTGCTGTATTCTCTATGTAGAAATCGCTGGGGGGTTGTGCAAGTGGAGAAACAACAGAAAAATACCCGCGATGTATTGCAATACGTGGCGCTTTTCATTGTATTGGGATCGCAGATTGTTCGTCTGATTCTGTATAGTACAGGAGTTGCGTATACAATTTCTGAAAAGGCGTTAAACCTATGGATGTATATAGGATGGGGGGCTGCCATCGCTTTATTGCTAGTATCTTATCTGTTTCCGAAAAAGGAGCAGTCGGAATAAGCCGTGAAAGGAGGAAATACATATGCACAGCAGTAATTTATTTTTTTCGTTTCTACCTATTTTAAGCGTATTCATATATATCATCCCGATCGCATTCCTTATATTTACTGTATGGTTCGGGTTGAAATTTCTTAAAGTACAAGAACGCAAAAATGAAATCCTTCAATCGATCGTAGAAAGACTCGATCAGTAGTTGTAAGAAGATCAACCATTTTTAATTTAAATAGAAGGAGAAACACCGTGATAAAAAATAGAATTGCCCTTATAAGCGCTGTGGTGCTTCTCGCCATTTGCATATTGTTATATTTTCCCTACCCAAATAATCCATTAATCGGAGCTACCGTGACATTCATGTCGTTTCCTATTCAGACCGATGACGGACTCGTCTGGAAAGGAATAGTAGGTTCTCTTTTGTTCCTGATCGCGATGGCGTTACTGATTTACGGATTGAAGAAATATTATGTGGTGTTAGCTGTCCTTGTACTTTTCCTGTATGCATTCATTCCGGTATATCTCATTACAGCGTATCAAGAAACAGTAGCGAGCGGTATAGGAGCGATTTCCTACGACCAGAATGGCAAGTGTACATTTGATACGTTGGACAATTATGAACGGATGAGTGGGGACTGCCAGTTCACTCTGAAAAATCACAGCAAACATCCCGTATCGTTCGAGCTGGAGTTCATGGACACTGGAGTGGGTCAAGATGAAATGAAAATGGTGTCACTGATGAATATAGCGGGCCCCTATAAGATGACAATCGAAGGAAACCGGACGGAATTCATTGAGCTCACAAAGATTTTGGACGTCTCGGATGTGCCGGATCATATCTATAGCGGATCGACATCAGACATTCATTTCAAGCTAATCGAAGAAGAGAAAGAACGTATTTTTTAATATAAAAAGTCAAATTAGGATTGAATATGCTTAACAATAGGGTATTCAATAAAATAGATAAGGAGAGGATCTCATGCTTCGAAAACTATTTTATATGACGTGTTTAGCAGTTGTACTGGCCGGTTGTCAGACCGCAGATAAGAACAGTACATCGAACACGCCACAAGAGGCAATCGAACAGCTTCATGCTGAAGAGGGTTTTGCGGAAGTCGTGAAATTGTACCGGACAGTGGAAATCGATAATGACAAGGTAATTACTGTCTATAAAGGGTTATTGGATGAAACGGAAGAAATATTTATCGCAAAGTTGAACAAAGAGAAAGATGATACGTGGACGGTAACGGATGCGATTGGAATCGGCATGCCTTCTGATGAGAATATAGGGGAGAGTGTCAAAACTTCTTCGTTTGAAGCGGGCTTTACAAAGAAGAATAACGCACCGAGTCCTAATACTAAGTTGGTTCAAACGGATGACAAAAAATATAGAGTCTGGATAAAAGTCATCGAGTAATACAAAAGACCGCGTGCGGTCTTTTTTTATTGCCTGCTTAGTAAAATAACAAAATAGATGACCATCGCAAGCAATCCAAGTGGTACACCGACTCGTGCCCATTCTCCGCTCCGGATATTGAGCTTGCCGGCTGCAATGATATTTGGAATATTTCCGGGAATCAACATCCCACCACTGATCAGTAAGCCGAGCAACAGTGCTTGGATCGTCGACTCGTCCATCGCGGGACTAATCTCTGCGGCAGCGAGCGTTGCGTTGTCGAGTACAGCTGAAATCATATTGATCCAGTAAAGTGTCAATGGATGAAGATCGAGTAAGTACAGTGTGATCAATGGCTCAAACCCTGCGCCGAGCAATGTTAATGCCAACACGAATATATACACTTTTACACTGCGCCCGAAAATACTTATGTACGACTCTGCCGCTTGTCCGGAAGAAAGGTTCTGCGAGCGGTTGCGTGGACGAATGAGGAAGAAAGCGAGCAGTCCGAAGACGAACACACCGGCTAGAATATCTGTTCCAAGCAAGTTCAGTAGATAATAAAAGTCCTCATCGAGTTTATTTGTCGCAATCGTTGAAAGTGGTTCTCCGATCGGTGTCAGTACTGCACCCATGCCAATTGCATAACAAGCTAAAATCACGAAACGGATTTCTGACGTTCGATCCATTTGCAAGACGGATGCGATGGCAACGAGGACTAGCACGGCAATGATGGCGGTGATTATACTCGAAATTAACCCCAATCCTATAATAAGTAGTGCTAAAAATAAGCGAAATGGAATGATTCGGCTACCTGATAATACCGCTTTCTCAAACGGATGTCGTATCCAGCGGAACACGATACCCGCCACAAGAACTGCAAACGTAATATGCAGTGGATCGTGTAACGCTTTATTCCACAGCTCCCACTGAAATACTCCGCTAACATATGCCGCAGCACACCCCATAATGAATAAAAATAATTCCAAATTACGTTCGATTTTCGGAACGGTAAACGGTAATAAAAGCACCAACCCCAAAATGATGAGCAATCCAGTGACCATACGTATCTCCTTTCACCAATCTTTCTTCTACACTGTATGCAAAAAGCCGATTCATCTTGCATAGAGTCTGAATAGAATAGTAAAAGAGGAGGGACACGCATTGGAAGTTTCAGATATTGTACTGATCCCTGTCATTGTTGGATTAACGGAAATTTTAAAAATGTATGGATTGCCAAAGAAACTAATCCCAATCTTTTCTTTACTATTAGGCATCGGTGGCGGAATCTTCTACTTATTTCCCCATGATTGGAAGTCGGGGTTACTGGGCGGGATTATTATGGGGTTGTCGGCAAGTGGGTTGTATTCGAGTGGGAAGACGATTGTTAGGAAGCCACCATGCGATAAGGAAGATGAACAGTGAGTTTTACAAAAGTAAGCCTCTTATTCGTGACTAGACATGAATGAGGGGCTTTGATGTTTGGAACCTATATGAATTGCCGATGATGCTGAAGTCAGTAATTCTAGTAGAATTTTACTCTTATTAATAAGTAATACTGCACTCATATTTTTCCACTTTGACCATCATATTTTGTTACACTGTAAGCATACGACAGAAAAATCTAACGATGACTTACTATACAACTTCCATAACATACGATTTCATGAATAAAAGGGGTCAGCCTATTGACAATTAATTTTAATTTGTATGGTGATAGAAAACAACCTTTACTTGTGTTCTTACACGGTGGAGGCGTAAGTAGCTGGATGTGGAATGAACAGGTAAAATACTTCAAAGATTATAAATGTCTAGTTCCTGATCTACCAGGGCATGGAAAAAGTAAAGATGGTAATAATTTTCTAAATGATGTAAGACGCATTAATTAATACCGCCTTACTTTTCATCCATAGACTAATGAGACCTGGATTATTCATTATCTGAAGTAAAATTAAAAGAGGAGATGTAAAATAAAATGTAAGTATTTGGGCAATGTAGTATTAGTAGCACTTACCTAATTACCGATTTATGACTTTTCCCTAAGTTGTTTATCCGTGCCATCATCGGAGAAATCGAAAACCTGAAAATGTACGGATTATCAATGAAGTTGATATCGATCAAACAACATCAGGGAATCGTTTTGAGAGGAAGAAAAGTGGGGAGCAGTTTTCCGCTAGTTTGCGACTGTGATATAATCGGCTAGATTATGCAAATTCGAACTCATGACCAAGCCAATACATAAGGGGGGGACCTGCGTTGGGAATCGATAAAAAACAACTGATCATAGAAGCAGCCAAACTTTACTATCAATTTGATTACACCCAGCTCGCTATTTCAAAAAAACTGGGCGTGTCAAGACCAACTGTTTCCCGGCTATTGCAACAAGCGAAAAAAAATGGCTATGTGAAAATCGACATCATCGATCCCTTTCATGACAATAATCAGTTGGCAAAATCTTTGCAACATAAATATCAAATCGATGAAGTAAAAATTGCGTACTCGGCAGTAGAAGACGAGCGGGATATGATGCACGCTATTAGCACGGAAGCCGCAAATTATTTATATCGAACTGTAAAAGACGGCGATATTCTCGGTGTGACGTGGGGCCGGACGATGTATCGAGTCGCGAATGCATTAAAGCAAAAAAATGTAAAAGGAGTCGAAGTCATCCAGCTGAAAGGCGGCATTGGCTTGTCAGACGTCAATACATATGATTCTGAAACGGTTTACAAATTTGCTGAAGCTTTCCATACCGTTCCACGTTACTTGCCGCTTCCTGTTTTGGTCGACACACCTGAAGTCAAAAGCGTAATTGAATCGGACCGCTATATGCACCGACTCATTGAACTTGGAAGACAAGCGAATATCGCCGTGTTTACCGTGGGTGCTGTCGACAGCCAATCACTGCTGTTCCGTCTTGGCTATTTGACGGCTGAAGAAGAACAGCAACTCCATCAAGAAGCAATAGGGGATATTTGTTCACGCTTCTTCAAACGTACAGGCGAAGTGTGTAAGACTACCGTCAATGACCGGACAATCGGCATCCGGCTAGAAGAGTTAAAGCAAAAGGAAAAATCCATTCTTGTAGCTGGCGGGAACCGTAAAGTGGAGGCCATTCACGGAGCGCTTCAAGGAGGCTATGCGAACATCTTCATCACGGATCAGTATACGGCACAGGCTTTGTTGCTTCACCAATAGAAATACATGGGAATCCGCTTATTAATAAGCGTGATTCTTTTTTTTATTCAGAATGAACAATGTTTCACATGCTTTGCACATCTGCTCAAGGTCTATGATATACTATACATAAAGTTAGGTTGCAACGGCATCCTAACAAAAATGGTGCGCAAGAAGCCAGGTGTAAGCGTAACCAACATGCAAGGGAGGAAGTATGATGAACTTTGTATTTTATATAACCGGATTGTTGCTCGTGTTAATCGTGGGCTTGATTGTCAGTGTAGACCGCAAGAAAATCCGCTACAAACCGATTACGATTATGCTGACGACCCAGCTTGTCTTGACATTTATCTTGTTAAATACAAAAGTGGGCGTAGTCTCCATCCGCTTTGTTTCAGCTTTATTCTCGAAGCTGGTTGACCTTGGAGTAACGGGTGTCAATTTCGTTTTTGGCGGATTGGAAAATGAAGGAGAATCCGTATTCTTCTTGAATGTGTTATTACCAATCGTTTTCATTTCCGTGTTGATTGGTATATTAAATCAATTCAAGATTTTACCGTTCATCATTAAATATGTAGGATTGATACTGAGCAAGTTGAATGGCATGGGGAAAATGGAGAACTACATAGCCGTATCATCTGCGGTTCTCGGGCAGTCCGAAGTATTTTTGACTGTCAAGGACCAAATGGATGATATTTCGAAAAGACGTTTGTATACGTTTTGTACTTCTGCGATGAGTGCAGTCAGTGTCGCGATCGTAGGTGCCTACATGGAAATCATCGAACCGCAGTTTGTCGTCGTGGCGATTGCGCTCAATATTATGTCGGCGCTGATTGTGGCTAGCATCATCAATCCTTATGAATTATCGAAAGAAGAAGACACGCTGACAATTGAGTCGAAGAAGAAGCTGTCATTCTTTCAGATGATCAGCGAAAGTATCATGGATGGTTTTAAAGTCGCGATTATTGTCGCTGCCATGCTGATTGGGTTCATCGCATTGATGAACGGAATCGATTATCTCTTTGAAATGCTATTTAACGTTTCCTTCCAGACCATTTTGGGCTATATCTTCGCACCCATCGCTTTTGTAATGGGCGTGCCTTGGGCGGACAGTGTACAAGCAGGCAGTATCATGGCGACTAAGCTTGTCACTAATGAGTTTGTAGCGATGTTGAGTTTCACGGAAATTTCGGCAGGATTATCAACGAAAGCGGTAGGTATGATATCGGTATTCCTTGTTAGTTTCGCGAATTTCAGTTCCATTGGGATTATTACAGGCGCTGTCAAAGCGTTAAGTCCAAAACAAGGGGACGAAGTGGCAAGAAACGGATTGAAATTACTTTTGGGTTCAACATTAGCGTCAGTTCTTTCAGCGACTGTCGTGGGTCTATTTTTATAATAGATATGGAAAGAAAATTAAAAAACAGGAGTGGTCTATACTATGCGTATGGTAGATATGATTGAGAAAAAACGAGATGGACATGTGTTGACGAACGAGGAAATTTCATTTGTGATCAATGGATATACGGATGGCTCGATTCCTGATTACCAAATGGCGGCCTTTCAAATGGCGGTGTATTTTCAGGGGATGACGCTGGAGGAAACCGCGCAATTCACCATGGCAATGGTAGAGTCGGGCGACCAAGTCGATCTATCTGCTATAGAGGGTGTTAAGGTGGATAAACACTCTACAGGTGGCGTTGGCGATACAACAACACTTGTGCTCGCGCCGCTCGTTGCCGCACTTGATATCCCAGTAGCCAAAATGTCAGGCCGCGGATTAGGGCACACAGGCGGAACACTCGATAAGCTGGAATCGGTTCCTGGTTTTCATATCGAAATTACAGATAAAGAATTTTTCGATCTCGTCAATACGAATAAAATTGCGGTAATCGGACAATCAGGCAATATTACTCCTGCCGACAAGAAGATTTACAGTCTGCGCGATGTCACAGCAACGGTCAGTTCTATTCCGTTGATCGCAAGTTCGATCATGAGCAAGAAGATTGCAGCGGGATCGGATGCAATTGTTCTAGATGTAAAAGTCGGAACAGGCGCGTTCATGAAAGATCTCGACATGGCTCGTGAACTCGCAGGAGAAATGGTGCAGATCGGAAATAAAATCGGTCGTCAAACGATGGCCGTAATTTCGGACATGAACCAGCCGCTCGGTTATGCGATCGGAAATGCTCTTGAAGTCAAAGAAGCTGTCGAAACGTTGCAAGGTAATGGCCCGGAAGATTTGCACGAACTGTGCTTGACGCTCGGCAGCCACATGGTTCGTTTGGCAGGAAAAGCGGACTCGACGGAAGAAGCACGAGAAATGCTCGAAGAAGTTATCCAAAACGGCAAAGCGCTTGAAGTGTTTAAACTGTTCTTGCAGTCCCAGGGTGGCGACACTTCCGTCATTGACGATCTAACGAAGCTTCCTACGGCTCAGTATAAAATAGACGTGCCGGCAAAAGAAGCAGGATATGTATCTGCAATTACCGCAGATGAAATCGGTACAGCCGCGATGCTTCTAGGTGCGGGACGAGCAACCAAAGAGTCCGAAATCGATTTGGCGGTCGGACTAGTGTTACACAAGAAAATCGGTGATTCCGTAGAAGTAGGCGAAACGCTCGTGACGATTCACAGCAACACCGAAGATATCGAAAGCGTAAAAGAAAAGATTTATCATGCCTATGGTGTATCGGCGTCTAAAGTACAGCCTGTCACACTTGTGCATGACGAAATTACAAAATAATCAAAGGAGTGGTTCGCAAATGAATAAAACACAAATGATCGACCATACATTATTGAAAGCCGACGCAACGAAAGACCAAGTTGCAGCGCTCATAAAAGAAGCAAAAGACTATCAATTTAAATCAGTGTGTATTAATCCGAGTTGGGTTTCATATGCCGCACAGCAGCTAAAAGGTACGGATGTGTTGGTCTGTACGGTGATTGGTTTCCCGCTTGGCGCGACTACTTCAGCAGTCAAAGCATTCGAAACGAAAGATGCAGTGGCGAACGGGGCAGGAGAGATCGACATGGTCATCAACATCGGGGCGTTGAAAGACCAAAATGACGAACAGGTCGAGTCGGATATTCGTGCAGTAGTCGAAGCGGCCGACGGTACATTGGTCAAAGTCATCATCGAAACATGCTTGCTAACCGATGAAGAAATCGTCCGTGCATGCGAGCTATCCGTCAAAGCGGGAGCCGATTTCGTCAAGACGTCGACTGGATTCTCGACAGGCGGCGCAACGGTGCAAGACGTGGCGCTTATGCGGAAAACGGTAGGTCCTGACATTGGTGTCAAAGCGTCTGGCGGTGTACGTAGCGCAGAAGATTTTGAAGCGCTAGTCGAAGCGGGGGCTACGCGCATTGGCGCAAGCTCTGGTATAAGTATTGTAAAAGGCGAAGTGTCAAATTCGAATTATTAATGAAGTAGTTACGGGACTGTTCTGCATATATGCGGGGCAGTCCTGTTTTTATGGGACTAGATAGTAGGAGTTGTCTAGTATTTGGTGGGAAGTAGTAATCATTTCTATAGCACTTCTATCCTCAAGTGTAATTTCCATAGTCACGTATACTTTCAATATAAAATTTCAAAAAATTTTATGAAGTAAACTAACGATCCTGTGGTACGCGAAAAATGATATAGTAGAGATAACGACTAATAAGGGATATTATGTATAAATGAAAAGTCATGACAAGAACGCCAAAAGCAAGTAGAGTTTGCAGTTAGTATTGCCTCAATATTTTACAAATCAATTCGGTAAGCTATTAGTTTTCAATATATAAATGCAAAGGTGAATGTTCACTTTTGCATTTTTTATAATAGCTTTATTTTCTTAAATGCTCAATTCACAGAAAGTAATTTCATTGGAAAACATAATTTAACAATAATCTGAAGGCGTTAACTGAAAATTGTTATGTTGAGAAAAGGCCAAATAGTTTTAGCTTTAATGATGAGATGTGTTTCTACGAGAGGAAAGCTAAATGAGTAATTTTTTCTTAACACTTATGGGCGTTTTTATTGTTGTTGCAAATCTTATTGGATTTATATTCTACAAGAATAAGAAAAGCCTATACTAAGCGGCTTTTACTGTACTGCTAAGCAGATTTTTGAGGAGCAATCAGTAGTGTACTAGCACTTTTTGTTATTCGTGATGCATTTGCTATTTTTTATGGAATGCAGATAGGATGCTATTTACTAATCAATAGCATCATAGTCTTCTCCATTGCCATTTTAGCAACTATAAAAAGAGAATTAACAGCGTGTTAATTTTACTACTTGAAATGCTCTATTAAGCTAGCCTTCTAGAAGAAGTCCAGTGCATGTAAGAAGTACGACTACTAAAATAGCGGGGTGTAAATAAATGATTCGTCGAACAGAAGAACAGTTTCTGAATAAATTAATCCAATTGGATACTAAAGATGCGGCAGTTTTATTGAATAGGAAAGTGAGTGAAGCTTCATATGATAATAGAAGTTTTTTTCTATTATTACGTCTGGAAAACAGAACTCCAACCGAACTGTATGATCTTTATACACGAGATGAGTTAATCGAAATGATTCTGCAAATAGAATTTCCGCAAACAACGGATTTTTTTATAGAACCGGGATTTATCCATGATGCCATCGAACACCCTTGTATTCATTGTAATTTGAAAAAAGAGCCTCAGGAGTTTACATACAATATCGAAATTTGTAAGGACTGTTTGCATACTACCCCGAAGACTGAGTTGGTCGAGTATATATTCCGTTTAATCAACTATATAGATTCGAACCAGGCAACACTAGTTCATGTGGATTTGCAGTCAAAAAGTACTGCTGAAATTCATAATGAATTTACGAAATATGAATTGATAGATATAATTTTGAGCTTGGCATCAGACTTTGATTCGACGATAAAGGAAGAAGGGCGACCGATTCATGAAATCGATTGTGAACTATTACTGAACGACTATCCAATAGATGAATTAGTGAAAAACGTAAGAAGGTTTTTAAAAGGTTCAGAAAAAAGAGATGAATCATGGAGAAAATACGTACCTGACTATATGAAGCAGCAATACAGTGATTGGAAAACTGGATCACTAAAACAAATATATACTGAAGCTAATCGACTTATTTCAACACAAGGTAAAGTTGCACGCGATCAACTGATGAGCTTTGCTTCCGATCTATCACGTATCCTCTTTGAAAATAAGGATGAAAGTCAGATAGATGACGAACCGATTCATAGCCTTGAGGAAGTAGAAGCTCATATCACGTATGCAGTGGAAATGGTCATGTTGCCATATCTTGATTTACTGGATCAAATTGAAGAGGCAGAAGGTTTGATACATTTTGATACGGTAGCCAACGAGCAATTAGCTAGTTCTATAAAATCGGAAATCATAGCTCGAGATGCGGGGATATGTGTCATCTGTACAAGTGACCAAGATATTCATATTCACTTTAGAATACCTCGAAAATATGGCGGACTAGACCAATTAAATAATATAGTTACGTTGTGTAATTCTTGTAGACAAGTAGTCGAAACAACAAATCTACGGGCTGCTGTCACAACGGGAATTTTTAATTACAATAGAGCACTAGGAAGAAGATTACTAAAACGCGAGAAACAAAGTTAAGAAAGAGACGTATTTCTAAATGCAAAAGTGTACCTGAGTGGTCGCGCCACTGTAAACTTGCCAAAGTATGTTTGCATGACGAATTCCGTTAAAGGTTGAAATGTGTATTATTTAATTTGTGGAGTCTAATTATTGTGCATGCATAGTCCCCATCTCTATCAATAGGTGGGGTTTTTTACTGAATGATGACCTATTACTAATTTAATCAGCAGTGTTTATATCAGTTAAATATAGTGAAAAACGGTAGAAAAGCACGTTGATAACTACATAAATTAATGCAGCAGTCAAAGTGATAAATGATCTAAAGAAACCAATTACGATTTGAAACATGGTAAGTTTTATATTACCAATTACTTTTTAGGCTGAGCAATATTAGATCTTTTTCTCTGCTCAATTTCTTTGGTAAGAACTTCATTCATTTCATTATAGGTTAGACCTGAATTAGCATTAAGTTTTTTTACTTCGTCTATATTCGTTCCAGCTACCGTATATTTTTTCTTATTCATATCATACTCTCCCTTTACGTTCTATTTTTCGGATAGGCGTCTATTTACGTTTCGATTAATAACTTTGCATTTTTCGCAAAGCGGCTTGACAGATGGTCTGACTTTCATATTTTTTATCCTCAATTATCGGTGTGTAATAATAGTAAAAACATTTAGGCACTGCAATCTTTTAATTGAATATAAAAGTATGATTTCCTACATTTCATTTATTATGCACATGGATTTCAAAAAAGCTTTCGTATGAATAGCAACATGGACCCTACCTCATTCAGGAAGTGGGGACTTTTGAAATCAAAAATAGTACGCACCGCATACTTTTTATAATGAACAAAGGAAGAGTTGGATGAAAAAAACGAAGAATGCATTCATGGCATGCAAAAACTATATCTATTGCAGCTTCATCGTCTTACTGCTGTTTAGCACAATTACATATGCGACGACTTCTGAAGAACAAGCCGCAGCATGTAATTTCAATGAAAAAGTTGAGACTTCTACGTTGAAGTTAATCGGTGGTGGGAATGATCTTTTCGCTATCGAACTGAACCACATGAAAAACCGTGATGCCGGTCTAGAAGAACCATCGATATCACAAGAACCGATCAATACGGAAAAGCCACCAGATCATTAAAATATCGAATGAGAATCGCTACATCAACCACTCGACAAACCGGGAACCATCGCTGCAGCGGAAAAACAATGAAACCATCACTGATCCACTATATGACGTCACTGTAAACCACTTGGACGATTCGCTCATTCCCCAGGAAATGAATGTGACGTTAATGGCAGACCGCTGAATGACATTACAGGTGAAATCACACTCAGTGAAGGTGCGAGCGAAACGCATTACGAGGGTACTCGGAATCGTTGCTGTAGGCTTAATCATCGTAGTGATTAATAGAATCATAAAAAGAAGGCGTCAAAGAGGTTAGAGGGATATAATGAAGAAAGATCTATTTGTCGTCGCATTCGTCCTCTTTATGGTCGGGTGGCTCGTCATGAGAACGAAGATTCAATCGGTAGAAGAGTATTACTCGACTCATATCGACGAAATTACCAAAGACTCGGAGACGGTGGCGCTTACTTTGATCGGTGGTATTCTGTACTTCTTCATGTTGTACGGAATTCAGACAGCACGTAAAGACTTAATTTATTACGTTTTCGTCTTTTTGCCGCAAAATCCACAAGCATTATTCATGCACTTTACTGTAAAAGAAGAGCTATTCCATGCGGTATCTGTGCAAAAAATGCCGAAAGAACAGAGAGAATTGATCGTATCATGTATGAGGAAGTAGTTACAGATCGAACATTTGTCAGAAAGAAATCCATTTGACTTAAGTGGCGGAGCACGGCAGAAGGCTGCACCTGCGAAATTGTTGCTACATAAATCGGATATTTTATTGCTGGATGAGCCGACTAAAGGAATGGATGTCATGTCGAAACAAGAAGTGACGCAGTTGATCCGAACACTTCAAAAACAGAACATCACGACGATTATCGTGACGCATGATATTGAATTTGCTGCCGTTGTATCTACACGTGTCGGCATGTTGTTTGCTCAATTATCCGAAAACCTTTTTCACGTCCAACCGCTTTTACACGACCGCAGCTTGCAAGATCGCACGCGGATTATTTCCATATGCCATCACAGCGGAAGACATTGTTACCGCTGAGAACTTGAACAACAGGAGGAACTAAAAAATGAGCAATCCATCAACAAAAGTACTGAACGAAATGAAAAAAGTAATCAACGGGAAAGACGACGTCATTCAAAAAGTGTGGATGACATTCTTAGCTGGAGGACATGTACTGCTAGAAGATTTACCAGGGGTCGGGAAGACGACACTCGCGAAAGCTTTCAGCCGAGTCGTCGGTCTTGATTCGAACCGTATCCAGTTCACACCAGACGTCGTCGCATCTGACGTCATTGGCTTCACGATGTTCGACAAAGAGAAAAACGAATTCATCTTTAAAGAAGGCGCGGTCATGTGCAATTTATTGCTTGGCGATGAAATCAACCGGACGTCTTCTAGAACACAAGCGGCATTACTTGAAGCGATGCAAGAGAAACAAGTGACAGTCGACGGTGTGACGTATCCACTGCCAGCACCATTTCACGTCATCGCGACACAAAACCCATATGGCACAATTGGTACACAGCCGCTTCCAAGCGCACAAATTGACCGTTTCATGACGAAGTTGAGCGTCGGGTATCCGGATTTTGAAAACCAAGTTGACATGTTAAAAAACCGCCAGCAGACAGACCCGATATCTTCACTTAACCAAGTCATTACGAAAAATGAATTGCTTGCGCTACAACACCAAGTACAGACCTTGTTCATTCACGAGGAAATTTTGCGCTATGTCACAGCACTCACTGAAAAAACAAGAAATCATCCGTCGATCCATCAAGGAATCAGCCCGCGTGGTGCTCTCGCTCTTTGCCAGATGGCAAAAGCACATGCCTTCTTACAACAGCGCGATTATGTCATCCCGGAAGATGTCCACGCTGTGTGGTTACCAACGAGCCGGCACCGTATCGTTATGTCGAGCATATCCGGCGAGGAAAACGAGCAGGATACGCTACTCGAAAAACTACTGCAAAGTGTTGCCACGCCTGACCAAGCAATGCTTGCGACATTGTAAGGGCTGATCGTATGATAAGGACACTACTTATTAGCGTCGTGTGGCTGCTGTTTACGCTCGCATTTTTCATCTTCACGACGACGCATTTCGCTCTATTGTTCGCAGTTGGTTCATTTATTGTCTGGCTGTGGCTCGTGTTGAGCGTCTACCTCGTAAAAGGGAAGTTGCATTACGAAATCATAGCACCGAATGAACTCTATAAAAACGAACAGATGGGCTATCAACTGCATATACAAAATACGAGCAAGTTACCCGTTACACAATTACAACTACATCTCGTCATCGAGCACATATTTACAGGCAGACAAGAGAGTCACCTTCACGTCTTGTCCATCCCAGCGAAAAGTAAGGAAAAATTTTCGTTCGTTTTGCCGCAGAAATATATGGGACAAGTCAGTATACGAATCAAACAACTGACGATCAAAGACAGTTTCGCGTTTTTTCGTTCCGTTCAGAAACTAGATGTGCAGTCCACAATGTTAATCGTGCCAAATCCGTATTTCCTAAAACTTCAACGCATCGAGCAAAATCAACATGTCTTACAAACACCGGGTATGATGCCGATGAAGAAAATGGATGGCGAAGAGCTGGCAGAAGTGTCGGTCTATAAACCGGGTGACTCGGTCAAACAAATTCACTGGAAATTATCGAGCAAAGTCGATGGGCTATTCGTCAAACAGCATGAAACGCTGACAGGAGATGCCATCATGATGACGCTCGATTTCACATCGTTTACGAACGAGATAACACTCTATGACGAATTCATCGAGACGTTTTCTGCTTTGCTCTACTCTTACGTCGCAGGCGATCACCAAGTGCAATTCATATTGAATTATTCGACGGGTGAGCAGCTGACGATTGACAATGAATGGGACGCGGCGAGGGCAATAAAAGAAGTATTGACGAGAAGTGCAGCGCAAGTTTCGCTATCGGATGAACAGTGGAAAAAGCTCAGAAAAACGTTTCCAAACTGTATTGTATTGACGACGAATATTGCGCGTAGTACTGAATGTCAGACCGTCGTCATCTCGGATCAGAAGGAGGGGACAGCTGCATGAAATGGCTAGATGGAGTAGTTGCGTATAGTATCCTCATGGCGGCCTTCCTC
This sequence comes from Sporosarcina sp. P3, assembly GCF_002743415.1. Taxonomy (NCBI): domain Bacteria; kingdom Bacillati; phylum Bacillota; class Bacilli; order Caryophanales; family Caryophanaceae; genus Sporosarcina; species Sporosarcina sp. P3. Next base: position 5,159 of record NZ_PDZE01000006.1, on the reverse strand, counting down.
GTCATCCGTGCGATGCTGTTTCCTGAGATAAGTCTCATTCCCACACTCATTCTCGTGTTGTTGTGGATGGTCGCACGTATATGGCGGAAACAGCGTGGCGGCGATCTCGTCTTGATTGCGAGCGTTATTTTCAGTTTGATTTTCCTACCCACGTACATAGATGATGTCAAAAAAACGATCAACGCCTTGTTCATCACACTTTCGAAACATAAGCATGTCTATATGGATCTATTATCCGTCAATGAAACAACTTCATGGCTAAACGGCATGATCCTCGGTCAAATTGCGTTGCTGGTCGGCAGCGCAGTATATTACGCCGTGGTGAATCAAAAGCGCTGGATTCCTGTTGCGCTTGCACTCGTCAGTTGGTCGATACAAGTAATTCTAGGCACATCACCAGCATTACTTCTCGATATTCTGTTTTTCGCAGTGCTGATTGTGACATTGCTGTATATGAATCAACTTTCACTACGCTGGTGGAAGCGAGTGGCGATCGTGCCTGTTTCACTCGTTGTGCTTATGTTCGCCTACACGGCGATCAGTTCAAACGGTGATGAAGAGTTTACAGGCAGTTCGAAAATCGAAGACAAAGTACGTTATCAAGAGGATAAGTGGCGTTATTATAAAGGCGATGATCCCGTGTTGACGGCTGGAAACTTCCGGCGACTTTCCACGTTTACACCGGGCGGCCATACGGCGTTAAAAGTGGCGATGCAAAATCCAAGTCCTCTGTATTTAAAAGGATTTGTCGGGTCGGCTTACACGTCGAGCGGCTGGAAGGAAATCGGCGGGGAAGCGTATATGGAACAGAAGTCTCTGCTTGATGCGTTACAGAAAGAAAATTTCACCGGAGCGAAACAACTGAGCTTGGCTGCGGAAAGTAGTTTGCCAGATCAGTATGCAGAAGCAAAGCTCGTCATTCAAAATGTGGGTGCATCCAGTCAATATATTTACGCACCGTATGAATTGGCGGAGCTAGATGACAATCTGGTCCGTTCCAAACAAGCCGACGCGCTCCATGCGACAGGGATTTTCGGGAGACGTACAGTGGAAATGAACTATATGCTGATCCCGTACACCGATTATCCGCAAATCGCGAATGCGTTGTACGCGACAAAAGACACGGATTATTTACGCCGTGAAAGTCATTATAATCAATATGTCTACAACAAATACCTCGCTGTGCCGCAAGACAGCTTGAATGTCTTACGCAATCATATGGACGAAAGCGTATTGGATACGGAAACGCGTTTACCATATGAGAAAACGATTCAGGAAGTAGAAAAATTCCTCGCACAGACGATGAGTTACAACGAACAGGCCAAACCAATAACAGATCATGATTTCCTGACGGGAATTTTGGAAGATTCAAAAGAAGGCTATTCCGTTCACTATGCAACGGTCGCTACATTGGCATTTAGAATGCTCGGCACACCCGCGCGTTATGCGGAAGGCTATATCGTCGGACTCGATGATGTGAAAGATTTACAGTCATTTAGTGAAATTAACGTCAGCGAGAAAAACGCCCATGCGTGGACAGAAATCTATATCAACATGGTTGGTTGGGTGCCGATTGAAGTGACACCAGGTTACGCTGAAAAAATGCCGGCAATCAATAAAAAAGACTATCCAGCTCTAGACGGATCCGATTCACCAAACACAACCGGTGGAAGCACAGCCGAACCTGAAATGAATGATCCGACACAAGTGCAGGAGGATCAAGACAAGCCGGAAGATTCCAAGCAAGTAAACCCAAACACGATTGTATGGTTTTGGTTGAATATTTTCATTGCGTTAGTTATGTTGATCCTGTTCGTGCTGTACTCCTTAAGAAAAAGAAAACGACAGCAAAAACTCGGGGTGAAAGATCACCGATTGGCTGTTATCCATCATGTTCAGTACATGGTACAAATGCTAGAAATAGAACAAGTTGTTGAGAAGCAACCTTCATTCGAAATGATACCTGAAGCAGTTGGAAATATTGATCCGCAACTTCGACAAGAAGCGGAAGATGGATTGAAGATTTATCAAAAAGCTAAATACAGTCCGCACGGTGTGACGAAAGAAGAACGCGCGAAAGTAGAGACATTATTTGCGCATGTTTATAGAGCTGTAAAGAAATCGAAGAAAGGATTAAAGAGATTAAAATTTATTGTACGTCATCAATAATAGGTATGAGAGTATGAACTGAGCACCGCTTTTAGCGATGCTTTTTTATCGTGTCAGTTCCCGGAACTATTCTGAATCGTTTCGGGAACTGGTACCAAAAAGTGAATCTTTTTACACACTCTACACGTATGAATAGTAGAGTGATGCTTGTTCCGTAAAATGATATAAATTGCCATAAGTAGTACGATAAATGAAATAGGAGAGTGAAGTATGGAAACAGAAAAACGAATGGAATTAGTTAACGTGATTGTGGAAGAAGTAAGACCATTATTACGAGGGAATGAATCAAAGAAGTTAGTAGATTACGGCAGTGGTTCTGGTTTAGTTAGTTTAGAACTAACGGACTTAGTAGATTCGATAGTGCTCGTGGACTCTTCAAAACAAGCGTTACAGGATGCCGAGGACAAAATTAGTGCAAGAGGCATTACAAATTGCGAAGTACTGTATTCAGACTTCACTGAAGACATGCCCGAACTTCAGGCTGACATCGTGTTCGTATCATTAGTTCTTCTTCATATTCCCGACACTAAATTAATTTTGCAAAAGCTATTTAGCATTTTACCAACTGATGGCCAGCTAATTATTGTGGACTTTGACAAAAATAAAAAGGTCAGTCATCCGAAAATTCATAGTGGATTTACGCATAATGAGATAAAAAATATTTTAACCGAAGTTGGATTTACATCTAGTACATGTAAGACTTTCTATCATGGAAAACAACTTTTTACGAATCAAGATGCATCGATGTTCATAGCCACTAGTGGAAAGTAAATTTCTACATAAACCGGATCGATTGCTTACGCCACGTAATCGAGCCATTTGGAAAACAGGAGGTAATAGAATGCCTATATGTGAAAATTGCAATAATCAATGGAGTTGGAAACAAACCATAAAAAAGACGTCTACATTGGACCCGGCCATGACTTGCCCATACTGCGGTGAAAAACAGTATCAAACGCAAAAATCCAAAGGGAAAGTAGGGATGTTAACTCCGATCGTTTTATTGCCACTGGTCATTCAATTGTTCTTTGACGTGCCAGGAGCTATACTACTCAGTTTATTTCCCATTTTATTCATTTTGGTTATCATTCTATATCCGTTTTTAGTGAAGTTAAGTAGCAAAGAGAAATACATAGGGGAATAGTGAGGTATGTATGCTAGAATCGGATGTAAGTGTGCACTGCAGAGAGTGTGATTCATTGTCCTTAGGAATCAAAAAGATGTAATAATGCACCTAGGATGCAATAGTCATTGATTTTACAGTGGCTATGTTAAAGCAGCAAAACGAAGGAAGCAAGGCATATGCAGATGAATCTGTTATATGGTTTCGATTAATAGATAAAAAAAATAGAAGTTCAATGTTCACTGATTACTACTTTGTGTGATGAAACTATTCCCGACATTGACTGCCTTGAAATTTACCAAGTAATAACGTACGGGAAATTCGCTTCAATAAATGGGGTAGTTTCATTGGCTAATGGTATGAAGATTAATTTCCGTGATGTATTTAGGTTTAGTAATACTGCAAGCTCTGGAAAAGTAAAGGAAATAAAATCGTACAAGCTACAATAAATACCAGTACCAGGATCCAGCACTATTCAGAATTGATTTGGGACCTGGTACCTGATTAACATCCTCGCAAAAACATTGAATCAAGGTTGTTGGAATATTGTAAAATCATCATCGCTGTTTTTTGAAAGTCGTTCATTTGATGTTCTAGGTTAGATAACTGGGCGCTTCCTTGAAATTCGGGAATTTCCTTGATATCATTCATTAACTGCATAGCGTTCATGAAATTAGAAGCAGCTGGATTTACTAATTCATGGATCCAAATTTCAATACTCCTTTGTGAATAGGCATACGTTATACGCAAACATTCAACATAACCTTGACAACGATGGTGGTAATAACCCCCCAGATCGAAGAAATCAATAAATTGATTCCATGGATCGGGTAGAGAGTACGAAAGATTGAGGGTTAAATTGTATGATGTTTTTCTGACCTCCTCAATTTGATTACTAAATTGTACAAGCAACTTATAAATATCCTCAAATGTGACTGGTATGCTATTCCCATTCATACAATCTTCTCCTCTCATTTTCACAAAAAGCCGGTAATAGATGTTCTCCATAGTACCGTATGAATTATAGATGTTTTATATGAAATATATTATTGTGATATGACATGTAAACAACTCCTTTTTAAATAAAAGGGATGGAGGGTTAAAGTAATGAAGACGATGACCGGATTATATTTTTTCTTTATCGCAATACATCTTGTCAATCTAGCAAATATTACGTTATCGAAAGGAGAATGGAACGGCATAACGATGTGGGTTAGTACAGGGTTGTTTATAGCTGGCACTGCCTATTACTCATTTAACAAAAGTGCCAATCGAAAAGCGGAATAATTAAATGTTCTACAGATAAAGCGCAGTAGTTGAACTAGATTTGTTGCTAAATCTTAGATGCTGGGCTACCTTATTAATGAAGATAGATCAAAAATAGTACCTACAGAAAAAACCATCTAAAGCAAACGGAGATCATCCGAAAGCTTTAGATGGTTTTTCTTTAGGCTATACATAGCGAAATGAAATTAGGGAGTGTGAATCTATTCTTTCCAATAGGCATTTGTATCTTCAATCATCTTTTTCGATGATTGCAATCCACCGCCATAGAACCATGCTTCTGTATCTAGATAAATTATATGATCATTCTTATACGCATTTGTTCTTTTCACCAGTTCATTTTCAAACATTTCCTTTGTGCTATCATGAGCAGTATTGAGTACTGCACTACGATCCACAACAAAGATGATGTCTGGATTTTTTTCTGTGATATATTCGAAATTAATGGTTTGACCAAATTTCGCTTTTTCAATGTTTTCATCAACCGCTTTGTACCCAGCAACATCATGGATGAATCCACCGTAACGCGAACCAGGTCCATAAGCACTTATTTTTCCTTCATTCACCATGACAATCAACGTTT